>JAAURS010000078.1 GCA_012032135.1 Acaryochloridaceae cyanobacterium RU_4_10
TATAATCGAAGGATTACGTTTGGTCATATTGATGCAGCTTTTATGGATACTGGACCTGCTTGGATTGCACACCAAAGGTCTGGAGCAGAGGTAGTAGCAGCTGAGGTAGTTGGTGGCAAAGTAAACTATCAAGCAACCATTTGGACAAGAGCAGATAATGATTCTATTCATTCACTTTCAGATACTATAGGCAAACGAGTTGCATTTACTAGCATCACAGGTTCTTCAGGCTTTATTTTACCAATGGGAACCCTGGTTACAAATGGGGGATGTAAAAATTCAAGGAGATGATCTGATTGCATTGGAATCAGCTTTAGCAAATACCTTTGAGGCATACACATTTGCAGGAGGTTACAAAGCTGCTCTTGAATTATTGTTAAACGATAATGTAGATGTAGCATTTGGATCAGATTTAGCTCCACAACAAAATCTAACTCCTGAGCAACAAAACAAGCTAAGAATTGTAGAGCAGATAGGTCCTGTTCCATCTCATGTATTTGTTGTAAGTGCTGACATGTCAGAAGATACAAGAAAGCACCTTCTTGATGCAATGTCAGCCTTGAATGAGGATGAAAATAATCAAATTCTCAAGAATGTATATGGCGCTGAAGCATTATTGCCAACTACTACTACTATGCACATTGGCAAATTTGGAAATTATATTGATTCACTTACAGGTCTTGATAAGAAATTAATTGGTAACTAAAAATATAAAAAAATAATGTCCCTCAATAAACTGGTAAAAAAATCAATTCCAGCTGGTTCTTTCACTAATCTTTCAACAATTTCTACTAAAACATTAATTCAAATGAATGATGTTTGGGCTTCATATGATGCAAAAAATTACTGTTTAAAAGAAATAAAATTATCAATTGATCGTGGCATAAATTACGCAATTGTTGGGCAATCAGGTTCAGGCAAATCTACTTTACTCAAGCTAATCAATGGCATGATGATTCCAAGTAAAGGGCAGGTTAACCGTCAAATGGGGTACGTCTATTAAGAAATCTAAATCGTTTGAGAACTGTCCTTAACCAAACCTTTACGTTCGTTCTGTATGCTCTTTTACCAAACCTCGATAAGATAGCCTTGCTTAAGTTATAAGTCGCAAAGAGTAAGATAACCTAATGTTTCTCCGTTCTAGAGCAATTCACTGGACTCTTGCTACGTCGGCTGTAGCGTTAACGTTAGGATTGGCATCCTGCCAGAGCCAAACGAGCCCGAGTCCCAATGCATCTTCGCCTGCTAGTACTTCCGGCAGTGCTCCTGCAATTACTGAAAAGGTCACCCTGAGTGGAGCAGGTGCAACTTTCCCCGCACCTCTCTATCAAAAATGGTTTGCTGACTTTAATAAGACCAATCCATCGGTCACAGTAAGCTATCAATCTGTGGGTAGCGGTGCTGGCGTGAAACAATTTACCGCTGGTACGGTGGATTTTGGGGCCAGTGATGTGGCCATGAAGGATGAAGAAATTAAAGCGGTTGCCAAGGGTGCAGTCATGCTCCCCATGACAGCAGGCTCTATTGTCTTGACTTACAATTTACCCGATGCTAAAAGCCCCTTAAAGCTATCTCGCAAAGCCTATGCGGATATTTTCCTGGGCAAAATCACTAAGTGGAACGATCCTGCGATCGCCAAGGCCAATCCAGACCTCAAGTTGCCGGATACTGCCATTAAGGTGGTTCATCGCTCCGATGGAAGTGGAACCACAGCCGTGTTTACAAAATTCCTGAGCGCAGTGAGTGCAGACTGGAAAACCAAAGTTGGCGATGGTAAAACCGTCAACTGGCCGACGGGGACCGGAGCCAAAGGCAATGAAGGGATTACCGCCCAAGTTCAACAAAACCCAGGATCTATTGGCTATGTTGAATACGGTTATGCCAAACAGAACGGTTTGCAATTTGCCTCCCTTGAAAATAAGGCAGGAAGTTACATCGAACCGTCCGAACAATCTGCTCAGGCTACTCTAGATACCGTAAAATTGCCTGACAATCTTCGGGTCTTCATCACAGATCCCGAGGGCAAAGATGCCTATCCGATCGTGACCTATACCTGGCTGCTGGCCTACAAAACCTATGACGATCCGGTCAAGGCTAAAGCTTTGAAAGCCGTGATTGATTACGGTTTGACCGAAGGTCAGAAAGCAAGCGCCGAACTCGGATACATTCCCTTGCCAGAAAGTGTTGTGACCAAAACTAAAGCTGCTGCTGACGCAATTGCCAGCAAGTAAGGTTTTTAGCGTTTAGGGGTTGATGGTTGGGATGAAAGCCGATCTGTCAACCCCTAAACTTTTTTTATAGCTCCAGACGTTTTACGCTTCTAAAAGACGAATTAACCCTCCTCTCAAAACGTTATGACCTTACAACTGACCGAACAGCAACCTATTGTCAGAGCGCGAACTAGTTTTGAGAAAAACTTAGATCTTTTTTTTATAGGGCTGACTCGCATTTGTGCGTTTTCTATTGCGGGTGTCCTCGTTTTCATTGCCATTCAGGTCTTTATTCAGTCGATCCCAGCCATCCAAACCTTTGGCCTAGGCTTCATCTTTCAACAAGAGTGGGATCCGGTCAAGGAGCGTTACGGTGTTTTGCCCATGATTTATGGAACCCTGGCAACCTCTTTCATTGGTTTGTTGCTTGCCGTGCCAACTGGGATTGGCACGGCTATTTTTCTGAGTGAAAACTTTTTGCCGATACCAGTGCGCACCGTACTGGTCTTTTTGATTGAACTGCTGGCTGCAATTCCCAGTGTGGTTTATGGATTGTGGGGCATTTATGTGTTGATTCCCCTCATCAATCCCTTGGGTCATTGGCTCCATACGAATTTTGGATGGATTCCTTTCTTTAGTACTGATGCTGCCGGTCCTGGCTTGATGCCAGCAGGGATTGTCGTCACTATCATGATCTTGCCCACTATTACGGCAATCTCCAGAGATTCATTGGCCTCTCTACCTCCCGAGTTACGTCAAGCCTCCATTGGTTTGGGCGGAACCCGTTGGGAGACGATTTTTCGAGTCCTTTTGCCTGCGGCGTTTTCTGGAATTGTGGGTGCCATTATGCTCGGGCTCGGGCGCGCCATGGGCGAGACGATGGCGGTTACGATGTTGATTGGCAACTCCAATAAAATTGGCGCATCGTTGTTTGCGCCTGGGAATACGATCGCATCCCTACTGGCAAACCAATTTGCTGAAGCCAGTGGGCTCCAGGTTTCAGCCCTAATGTATGCCGGATTTATCCTTTTTATCATTACCTTAGCGGTCAACGCGATCGCACAACGGATTGTTTTACGGGTTCAGAAGATTTAGCAACGGTATTTCCTTAAAATCCTATTCTGGTCCGCTCCTATGTCCTTGACACGCACCTCCAACGATCCGCGAACGCTTTTAGGCAATTTCTTCACTGTGCTTGCTGGCGCTTTAGTCACCATCTCAATTATTCCGCTCCTGGCAGTACTCTCCTACGTTTTGATTAAGGGAGCCAGCCGACTCAATTTAGATTTATTAACTCAATTGCCACCGCCCCCAATGGTTCCTGGTGGGGGGATCGCCAATGCGATGGTGGGCACCTTAGTGATGGTGGGACTTGCCACCCTCATTAGCGTCCCGATTGGGATTGCGGCAGCTGTTTTCTTGGCTGAATTTAGCACGCCCCACACCGCAAGCTGGATTCGCTTTTCAACCAATGTCTTGAATGGAGTGCCATCCATTATCCTGGGTGTTTTTGCCTATGCAGCATTGGTGGTGACAACCAAAACATTTTCGGCCTACGCGGGTGCAGCGGCCCTTTCTATCCTGATGTTGCCCATCATTATCCGCACCACGGATGAAGCACTCCAAATTGTGCCCCAAGAGATTCGGTGGGCTTCCGTAGGCGTAGGGGCATCTAAGTACCAGACGGTTTTGCAAGTCGTGCTTCCAGCAGCCTTGCCCACTATATTGACTGGGACAACTTTGGCGATCGCCCGTGCCTCTGGAGAAACTGCTCCCCTGATATTCACGGCTTTATTTACGCAATTTTGGCCCAACAGTCTATCCCAGCCCACACCTTCCTTGGCGGTGCTGGTTTATAACTTTGCCACAGTTCCCTTCAAAAACCAGCAAGAACTGGCTTGGGCGGCTTCCCTTGTTTTGGTGTTTTTAGTGTTAACCACTAGTGTGGTATCCCGTTGGTTTTTACGACGCAAAACCTTTTAACCGAGTTGAGTTTCCTTATGAGTCGCTATTCAGTCGAAATGAACACAAAAGCCGAACCCCAAACTGAAGAAGCGGTTTTAGAAGCCGTGAATCTCAACATCTACTATGGGAAATTCTTGGCAGTCTCGGATGCTTCCCTTAAAATCCTGCGCAATCAAATTACAGCCTTTATTGGTCCGTCCGGTTGCGGCAAAAGTACCCTATTGCGGTGTTTCAATCGCTTGAACGATCTGATTGAGACCTTTCATCTCAAGGGCCAGATTTATTACCAAATCAAGATCTCTACAGCCGACGGGTCGATCCGGTTCTAGTCCGTCGTCAGATTGGAATGGTGTTTCAGAAGCCCAATCCATTCCCGAAATCTATCTATGACAATGTAGCGTACGGTCCTAGAATTAATGGGTACAAAGGCGATCTAGATGAAATTGTGGAGCGATCGCTTCAACAAGCAGCCCTGTGGGATGAAGTCAAGGACAAGCTCAAGGCCAGCGGGTTGTCTCTGTCTGGTGGTCAACAACAGCGATTGTGTATTGCTCGGACCATTGCCGTTCAGCCTGAAGTGATTTTGATGGACGAACCCTGTTCCGCCCTCGACCCCATCTCAACCTTACGAATTGAGGAACTCATGACCGATCTCAAAGAGAAATATACGATTATCATCGTCACCCATAACATGCAGCAGGCGTCGCGGGTTTCAGACAAAACGGCCTTCTTCAACGTCCAAACCAACGAAAAGGGAAACAAGTCGGGTTACCTTGTGGAGTTTGACGACACGGTCAATATTTTTACAAATCCGAAGGAAACCTACACCCGAGACTACGTTGCAGGCCGTTTTGGATGATGAGCAGACCCCAGAAAATCACCTGAATATATTGAATTTTAATATCTTGCTGGAAAAACAAATATCTTTAGGGTCTTTATAGCGTTAGGCTATTATTAGCATTGATTTGTAAGGTTTTTCTTTGTGAAAAACTAATTGCTCGATGTTGAATGGATAAAAATGTTCCTCTGTACCCCAACAGAGGGAATTATAATAGGACATCGTCCGAAAGGGGAACGTATGACGGAACGCAAACGCAATCCAGAAGAGATTCTGGAAGAAATGATTAATAAGAATGTTAAATTTCAAGTTTTTGAAATTGCTTCAGGAGTAGCGGCAGGAGCTGGCACCATTGCACTTCTTGTCTCCAAGAATGCTGCAAGTATGGCTGCTTTGCCTTTAACGGTATCCATCGCGCTCAATTATTTAAATCGCCGACGATTGGATCAACTCACTCGTCAACAAACACTTTTAGATATCACTGAAGTTCAACGGCGGCTTTCTTCTGAAATTCAAGGCATTCGGGGTCAAGCGCCCTCCTACAGTGCTGGAGATATGGATGCAGCCAGTACCGGACAGTTTGAAAATGCGATCGCATCTTTATCTGAGACCGTCGCTGGCTTAGAAATGAGAATGCAACAGAGCGCTGCGGGTGGCGCAGATACCAGCCATCTGGATGCAGAATTGGTTCAACTGCGCAACCATCAATTAGACCTTTCTCAATCTTTAGAAGCCGTCAACCAGCAACTCCGCGCTCAACCTGCCAGCGCCGAACCAGGTCATCTTGAAGCTGAAATTGCAGAATTGAAACAGCATATCGCTCAACTCCAGGCCATGGGTGCATCCGTGCCAGTGGGTGCAGTGGGAGCTGAAGTTGACCTCAATGCTTTGCGGAATGAATTCCAAGACCAACTCCATCCCGTGCAGAAGCACCTCAGCGATCTAGAGTCACGCTTAGCTGAAGCGAATCAATCCTCAGTATCATCGGCCCCTGTTGATGTAGAGCCACTCCGTGCTGAGTTGATGCAGATGGTGGCTCCCGTCCAACAACAAATGATGTCCCTTGAAGAACGTTTGGCAGCCCAGCCCGTTGCGGCCACTGCCCAAGTTGCACCAGAAGACATTCAAATCGTACACAGCAATGTGAGCGCTCTAAATGACAAGTTAGAGACTATTGCAGCTCAACTTTCCGCTGAAATTGCAGGATTCCAGCAATCTGTGGACAGCACGCAAAATCACCTGCAATCCGTTCAACAACAAGTGCAGGCGGCCCAGCCAGCCCCTGCTGCGGTTTTAGACTCTGGTGCCATTCACCAAGAAATGCAAGCTGTTATTGGACCGCTCCACGAACAGCTAGTTGCCTTAGAGCACAAGGTGAACAGCACTCCCCAGCCTGATGCCAGCGTGTCCCAAGTTCAATCCGAACAAATGATCAGCTTGCAAAATCAGCTCAATAACATGAATGGTTTGATTGAAGAAATCGCGAACCAATTTACGTCTGAGCTAACCAAAGTCAACTCTGAGCTGTCAAAGGTCCCGCAGTTGGTTGAGAACCATGTTAATGACAAGGTTTCTAATCTACAGCCCGTTGCATCTCAAGATCCTAAGAAAGACTCCCTTTCTGAGCTGGATGCAATTTTGGCAGATATTAACCTGTAATTGCATTCCCATTATCTTGTTGCAAAATAACAAGGGTCTATTCTCAGTTCGAGCGCACCGGAAGTTTTCCGGTGCGCTTTTTGAGTTTTATTCACAAAGTTTTTTGAGGGTTTCGGCAAAGACGGGATAGGAGATGGCGGCAGCTTCAGCACGATGAATGCTTGTGGTGCCCATTGCAACCAAACCTGCGATCGCCAAGCTCATGGCAATGCGATGGTCGGTAAAGCTATCCACTTCAGATCCTTTGAGGGGCTGCCCTCCCGTAATTTCTAGGCCGTCGGGTTGTTCGGTGACTTGGGCACCCATCCGGTTCAGTTGGGACGCCATTGCAGAGAGGCGATCGCTTTCTTTGACCCGCAATTCTTGGGCATCCCGAATCAGAGTGGTACCTTGAGCCATTGCAGCGGCAACCGCCAAAACGGGGATTTCATCAATTAAGCGTGGAACGATCGCCCCTTCAATGGTGCAGGCTTTGAGCTTGCTGCAACGAACTCGTAAATCCGCGACGGGTTCTCCAGCAGCTTCGCGGGGGTTTTCTAGGGTGATGTCAGCCCCCATATCCAGCAAAACATCCAATATTCCTGTGCGGGTGGGGTTGACGCCTACGTTTTAATCAGCAAATCCGAACCCGGCACGATCGCCCCAGCCACCAGCCAAAAGGCTGCCGAGCTGATGTCTCCTGGTACAATTACAGGCTGACCGCGGAGTTGTGCGGGGCCAACAACGGTGGCACTACAGGTTGCTGGATCTACGATGACCTCGACCCCAAAGGCTTTGAGCATTCGTTCGGAATGGTCGCGGGAAAGGGCGGGTTCGGTGACGGTGGTTTTGCCTTCGGCCATGAGTCCGGCCAGCAAAATGGCGGATTTGACTTGAGCGGAGGCAATAGGAGAATGATAGTGAATGGGCTGGAGTTGCTGTCCCCGAATGGCTAAGGGCGCTAAGGTATCGCCTTTCCTGCCCCAGATTTGGGCACCCATTTGGCGCAGGGGCGTGACGACTCTTCCCATCGGACGCGATCGCAGGGAGGCATCTCCGGTAATGGTAAAGAGGCGATCGGGGTGGGAGGCTAGGATGCCCATTATCAAACGCAGCGTGGTGCCTGAGTTGCCTGCATCTAAGACAAGATCGGGTTCTTGCAACCGTCCTAGCCCCAACCCTTGGACTGTGACGAGTTCTGTATTTAGCTCGGACACTTGTGCGCCCAGGGCACGGAAACAAGCGGCAGTACTGCGCGGGTCTTCCCCCAACAACAATCCGCGAATTTTGGTTTCGCCTGAGGCTAAGGCACCCAGCATTAAAGCACGGTGGGAGATGGATTTATCACCAGGGACTTGGAGGGTTCCCTTCAAGCTGAAGGCAGGATTGGCGGAGGGATGAAGGTGCCAGGTGGTAGAAGTATCCGGTTCGGGGAAGGATTGAACTGTGAAGACTGGGGCTGACATGGGAAATGACGATCGCAAGGCCAACCGCCATCCTATCGTGTTTCCCTGAGGTGCGATCGCACAGCTTGCAGGACACGATGGTGCGATCGTTCTTAGGAATATTGGTCGATCGCATCGAAATGACTTGAGGATACACTTGGAACAAACGCCTGTCTAAAAAAATGTCAAAGATTGTAGCTAGACCCTCACCTTCAAGAGAATCTGCCCTTGAAACCCTTGCCAACCTCCGCCGTCTCAGTAATTTGTGGGATAGAGCCCTTGGGATTCCTGGCACAAAATGGCGAGTGGGTCTGGATTCTATTGTGGGGCTGTTGCCTGTTGGCGGCGACACGATTGGGCTGGTAGTTTCAATCTATATCTTGTGGCAGGTGATTCAGTTTGGATTGCCAAAAACAATTCTGGTTCGGATGGTTTTGAATATTTTGCTGGATGCACTGGTGGGGTCAGTGCCCTTTTTAGGCGATCTGTTTGATACCGCATGGAAGGCCAATACCAAAAATGTCAATTTACTGGAGGCCCATTTGAAACAACCCCAATTGAGCCAAAAGGCCGATCGCCAATTTTTGTTCCTTCTGTTTGGAGGTCTAATCCTAGGTTTATTGGTTTTGACTATCCTTGCCGCCATTGTCCTGACGCTGATTTTAAGGGCATTGAGCTGATGGCTTGATTGGAGAGCATTCTCAGCCTGAAGACGGAAATAGAGAAGTGAAATCGTTTATCCTGTAAACACTGAGTCAACTGTTCAATGCCTATACGGAACGATCCGTTTTGCGAGTTGACCAATGCAATATTGGTGAGAAACCCCGAAATCTTATGAAGCGCTTTTTTGCTTTTTTCCTGAGCCTAGCTCTAGTATCAACCCTTTTTCTGACGAGTTGTAGTGCTAGCCCAACAACGGGCGTATCTGGCAATTATCGTCAAGATACTCTAGCCATGATAGATAGTCTCCGAACGGCGATCGAGTTACCGGAAGGTACTGCTGAAAAATCCGCCGCTCAATCTGAAGCGCGGGCCAAAATCAATAATTTTATTTCCCAGTATCGGCGCAGTTCTAAGGTGTCTGGGCTGAGTTCATTTATGACCATGACCACAGCGTTGAATGGCATTGCAGGTCACTACGCTTCTTACCCCAATCGCCCCATTCCTGAAAAACTTAAAAAACGTCTGGATCAGGAATTTAAGATGGTTGAAGGTGCGTTAGATAGAGAATCAACCCGAGCCTCTTAAAACATCTGCAAAAATGCTCAGTGAGTAGGTGGCTGGTGCTGTCTACTCATTGTTTTATCAAAGTCTCGACTTTCAATGCTCTAGACTATACAATCAGCTCGACGCTGAATTTTTGTTATGAGTCATTCCTTTGCAGATGATGCGATCGCACTTTTAATCGATCTCGCACAACGCGGAGAGATCGATCCTTGGGATGTGAATGTTGTTGAAGTATTCGATCGCTTTTTGAGCGAATTAGCCCTAGTTGATTCCAAGGATTTAGCCACATCGGGTCAGGCATTTTTGTACGCCTCAATGCTCATCTTGCTTAAGGCAGAGTCTCTGTCTGGCCTAGACCCCGCCGAAGAATTGATAGATGAAGCCCTAGAAGGGTTTGACTTAGAGAATCCAGAATTTCTGGACAGACAGTTGCCACTGAATTTAGAACAGCGACTCCATCGCCGTCCGGTCGCCCATCCCTTTCCCAAACGTCGGGTCACCCTGACCGAGCTGATCCAACAACTGGAAATTATTGCCGTTGCCGTTGACCGTCAATCGCGACAGGTCAAAGTCAAAAAAGTGGTGCGGCCCACTCGCACCCAATCCATGAAAGCGATCGCCCAGCTTTCCCACGTTGAAAACCTTACAGAAGTTGCCGCTGAATTGGCACTGTTCCTAGAAGGATCCTGTGAAGGGAATAACTGGATAGACTTTGAAACCCTGATGGCCTTCAAAAACGATCGGGTAGGATTCTTTTGGGCGCTGCTATTGTTAAGCGCTCAAAGCAAAGTTGAACTCGACCAGCAAGAATTTTATCAAACGCTCATGTTGCGACCCTTGCGGACTCCCCCCACCGTCGAACTGCCGCAATTTCCAGGCATCAATTCCGCCGCATCGTAAAATTTCAGATTATTGCATCCACAATATTTCGGCACACTCTTTTTCAGCATTGTAGAAGCTGTCTAGAGATAATTGAGTCGGACAAGAGAATTTACGTAGTGTATTACGGCAAAACAAGGCTTTCAGACCCAATCATCGGTCATAAATTCTGTACTACTACTGAGTTGATATTTTTCAAATCTGGGAAAAATAAAGATAAGTGCGGTCTAGTCATTGAATAGAGCTTCTATCTAGATTTTTCCCACCGCCTTATTCAGGGGGGCCAGTTTGAGCCAATATCATCATCTATGACGATGGATCTGCGTACATCAAACCTCAAAACCCTCAAAAAATTACCTGCGGGTCAATTAATTGACATCATCGTGCAACAACAGCACGCTATTGAACAGTTAGCAGCGCATTTATCTAACGATTCAGTTGAAACCATTCTGAATCCCTTTTAATGTACCCTCTCAAGCTTCCCCATAACCCATTCCAAACGCCAGAAGCATACCTCACCATTCATCCTGACAGGAACACAAGCTATAGCATTCCTTTAGATCGAGGCACCTGCTGGACCATTGGCCGAGACCCTGAAAATGTCATTTTGTTGGGCGACCAATGGATGTCTCGGAATCACGCCTTGTTGCAAAAAATGGAGACGGGTGAGTTCTACATCATTGACCTTGGTAGCCGAAATGGTACTTTTGTGAATCACCGTCGGGTCAATGTTCCCACCGCCATGCGCCACGGAGACTGGATTACCTTTGGTCAGACCAATCTACAATTCCATGAGCCCCTTCAACTCCTAGATTCATCCCCTATCCAAGCCTCCGATGAACCTGTCACCACTGTTTTACATATTCGTCGTTTAATTTCGGTATTGGTGATCGATCTGCGAGACTTCACTAAACTCACCCAACAACTAGATGAACGGGTTTTATCCGAACTAGTGGGGACTTGGTTTCACTGTGCTGGCGAAATTATCCGCAACCACGGCAGTTGGGTGGATAAATATATTGGGGATGCGGTAATGGCTGTCTGGATTCATGGAGCCTGGGAAATGAAGGCCAATGACATTCGGGCACCCTTTCAAGCTTTAAATGAACTCCATCAAATGACTCGTACATTGCACACTTCCTTCGGCATCTCCTCACCGTTGCGGATGGGCGCAGGGATTAATACGGGATATGCCATGGTGGGCAATACGGGCAGCGGCGATCGCCCAGACTACACAGCCCTTGGCGATACGGTCAATTCAGCTTTTAGCTTGGAAAGCAGCACCAAGCAAATGGGGGTAGACCTAGCCATTGGTCCCACCACCTACGAGTACCTTCAGAAATATTTTGGCGATCGCCTGTTGTTGCAACCTCGCAAAATTTGTATGAAGGGCCATGACACCCCCAGACAGGTCTATGCAGGCACATTTCAAGATTTGGCCCACCTTCTATAAGCCTCGATCTAGGGAATACCAAATCGTGAATAAACTTCAAAATTCCAGGCGGACCCCGCAAAACTGAAAAACTAAGAGTCCTAGATGATACGCTCTAGGAAGTGCTGTGTTTAGATTTTGTTGTGAGACATGGGAGGTAGATAAGGACATGGGATCCTTCGTCCGACGTATTGGTTTGTGCAGTGCACTGGTAGTCACTTGCCTGAGCATTTTGAGTTGGTTTCAGCCTGTTAACGCGGCGGTCCTCAACGGCCCCATGCGCTCTATGGTGATTGCGGCAGAAGTTGTGAAAGACAATGCAGCAGATGCCAAGTTAGGCAGCGCATACGGTCAAAAAATCGATTTAAATAACGCTAATATCACGGCTTTTTCACAATATCAAGGGTTATATCCCACATTGGCGCGCATTATCGTTCAAAATGCGCCTTACAAAGATGTGGATGATGTTTTAAGTCTCGCGGGATTATCAGCTCGTCAAAAAGATATCTTAAAGACGAATTTGGATAACTTTACCGTGACAGACGTAGAAACAGCTCTGGTTAGCGGTGACGATCGGTACAACAACGGGGTTTATAAATAGCTCTGCGCTTGATTCCGTCTGAATAGATTCAGTGGCAGTCGCATCCCTTACGGCTGCCACTTGAATTATTTAAGCTAAGAAAATACATTCGCCATTATTTCGGAGCTTTCCGGCACCTTGCCCACCTCCATTCCCATAGCTGATTGTTTTGATGTCCTGATTGTTGGCGGCGGCGCAGCCGGTCTCTATGCAGCGCTCTCCCTCCCAGGCGACTTACGTGTTGGCCTCATTACTAAAGAAGCGTTGTCATTGTCAGCCAGTGGCTGGGCTCAAGGTGGCATTGCAGTAGCCCTTGATTCCAGTGATTCTCCCGCGCTTCATGCGAAAGATACAATTGTGGCGGGAAACGGCCTCTGCGAACCTGAAGCCGTTCAGTTCTTGGTAGAACAAGCCCCCGCTCAAGTTAAAGTTTTACTGGAGATGGGAATTGCCTTCGATCGCACGGCAGAAGGTTTAGCCTTCACCTTAGAAGCAGCCCATTCTCGCCCTCGGGTATTGCACTCTGCCGACACGACAGGCCGAGCGTTAATTCAAACCCTCACCCATCAAGTTTGGCAGCGTCCCAATATTAAAGTTTTGGCCCAAGCGTTTACCCTTGGATTGTGGACGCGCCCTCAAACCTCTTCCTGCCAGGGCATTTGCGTGATGGTAGAGGGCGAAATTCGTTGGTTGAGGGCACCAACGGTGATTTTGGCAACGGGAGGTGGCGGTCAGGTGTACGCCCAAACCACCAATCCCGAACTCAGTACTGGAGACGGTGTGGCGATCGCATGGCGGTCTGGAGCCCAACTGCGGGATTTAGAATTTTTCCAATTTCATCCCACAGCCCTGACCGTTCCGGGAGCCCCTCACTTTCTGATTAGCGAGGCGGTACGGGGAGAAGGGGCACATCTGCTGGACTCACACCAGCACCGCTTTATGTTTGATTACCATCTTTGGGCGAATTAGCCCCTCGGGATGTGGTCAGTCGTTCCATTTTCTTGCATCTCCAGAAGCTGTCAGAGTCTGACCCCAATCGCGCGTCGGATCGGGTTTGGCTCGATCTGAGATCTATTCCGCCAGAAAAAATTCAGCGGCGTTTCCCTAAAATTATTCAGGTTTGTCAGAAATGGGGGGTTGATGTTTTTAAGCAACCGATTCCAGTTGCGCCCGCCGCCCATTACTGGATGGGCGGTATTGTGACGGACCTGCAAGGCCAAACCAGCATTCCAGGACTCTATGCGGTAGGTGAAGTGACCAGTACTGGAGTGCATGGGGCCAATCGTTTGGCGAGTAATTCATTGTTGGAGTGTTTGGTGTTTGGAGCGCAGTTTGCTTCTTTAGGCAAGTCATTTCAGCGCCACGATGAATCGATATCTACGGCACGATCTGCAACCAAAGCGATTCAGGCTGATGAATGGCAAAAAGATGAAGCCGTTCTGGAGCGCATCCACCAAGCCCTTCCCGTCTTGATGTGGAACAATGCTGGAATTTGCCGCGATGCCGAACACTTAGAAAGTGCGATCGCTCAAGTTCGGGACTGGCGGTACGGCTTTGATCGGTTGAGCGTGACCCGAACGCTAACATCACTTGAGGTGGGGGTAACGCTGTCATTACCTTCCGTTCGCATCGGTCAGAGTATTCGACGTTGGGCAGAAACTCAAAATTTATTAGATAATGCCTATCTCATCTTGAGAAGCGCGCTCTTTCGGACGGAAAGCCGTGGGGGGCATTATCGGATTGAGTATCCCCACACCGATCCAAACTGGCAAGTGCATACGCTAGTGCGGGGAGAAGATTGGTTGCGATCGCAGCCCATCCCAACCCAGGAATTTGGGGATTAGCTTACCCTGTGAGAGAATCACAAAAACTCTATTCATTCACCCAGAAAGGGTTCAAGTGTTGCCTTTTTGGGACTGTTGTTGACCTGTTTGCACCGTCTTCATGAATATTACCGTTCAGCTTCTTGTCATCGCCGTCCTCTATTTTAGTCAATGCATTTTTTGCGGCTGCTGAAATTTCAGTGGTTACCGCAAATGAAACCCGAATTCGTACCCTCGCAGAACAAGGCGATCGCCGCGCTCGACTGGTCGAGCGAACCAGTAAGGACAGCACTCGGTTTTTGGCCACAATTCAGGTGGGGATCACCCTCTCTAGCTTTTTTACCTCGGCCTCTGCGGCGTCGCAGCTTTCGGATCCCTTGGCTGCGCTACTCCAGCCCCTGATGGGCAGCGCAGCCAGCTCAACTAGCTTCATCTTGGTCACCATTGGCATCGCCTTTATCAGTCTCATTTTTGGAGAATTAGTGCCCAAGCGCTTGGCCTTGAAGCACCCTGAGGCGATCGCGCTAATATCCGTACAGCCCATTTTGTGGTTGGAGCGCTTAACCTCCCCTGTGGTTAAGTTTTTAAGTTTGGTTACCACTTCCATTCTGACAGTGTTGGGAAGTCCACCTGGAGAAGAAGATGCAGCGGTTAACGTTGAAGAAATTAAGGCCCTAGTCAATGCGGCACGGCTGGGTGGCACAGTGGGAATGCAGGAGCAGCGCATTATCTATGGTGCAGTGGAGCTAAACACGCTCACCGTGAGGGCCATTATGGTGCCACGGGTCAATATTCAACACCTTAAAACCTCCGCCACCATCGATGAAGCCTATCGCATCATTGCCGAAACGGCCCATACCCGCATTCCAGTCTGCGAAGGGGACCTAGACCGCATTGTGGGCATTCTTCACGTAAAAGACTTAATCCGCGCTCAAACCGCCACAGGGGAGCCTCCCGTGACCGTTCGAGAATTAGTGCGAGCGGTCCGGTTCATCCCAGAAGCAAAGTTAGTGGCCGATCTATTGCGCGAGATGCAGCAAAGTCGGCTGCATTTGGTGATTGTGACCGATGAATTTGGCGGAACGGCTGGGTTGGTGACGCTAGAAGACGTCCTAGAAGAAATCGTAGGAGAAATCCGCGATGAGTACGATGCTGAAGAAGAGCGGGAATTTCAACGGATTGACGATCGCAGCGGGATTTTTAAGATTCGGGCCAGTCTTTCTACTGTCAACAACGAGCTGCACGTACGCCTCCCCCGAGACGATGCGGCTACCATTGCAGGTCTATTCATGGAAGAACTCCAACGGGTGCCCGTTGCTGGAGATTTATTAGAATTTGACGATGTCCAATTAACCGTTCTAGAAGATGGACAACGGGTCAGGGTCAGTCTGATGGAACCTCAAGCGGAAGGAGAGGATGACTAGGCGAACTGTTGCCCCAGCAGAATGGGATTGTGAACAGTGATTTTCTTCTTATTAATGGAGATCATCTCCTGATCTCGCAGTTCCCCCAACAAGCGCGTAACCGTTACCCGAGTAGAACCAATGGCTTCTGCGATCGCTTGATGCGAAAGCTTTAAATCGATCGTAATGCCATTTCCACTCTGCGTGCCAAAATCGCGGCACAGAATCAAAATAAAACTCACCAAGCGCGACCCCATATCGCGATGGGCGAGGGTTTCAATCATCATCTCCGTCTGCAAAATCCGAGAAGATAACCCGCGCAATAACACCATTGGCAAGTCAGGATCTTCGCGCATGGCCTTTTCCACTTGTTCGATGGGGACAGAGAGCAACTCCACAGGGGTAAACGCCACTGCATGATAGAACCGATCGGAGCGATTTTTGGTCAGAAGGGACAACACTCCAAACACACTATTCTCACGAAGTAAGGCAACCGTAATTTCCTCGCCTGCTTCATAGACACGGGAGAGCTTCACCGCTCCCTTGATCAAAAAGTAAACTTTTTCAGCAGGATCGCCGGGGAAAAAGATGGTTTTACCCCGCTCA
>JAAURS010000410.1 GCA_012032135.1 Acaryochloridaceae cyanobacterium RU_4_10
CTGACTCCTGAGCGACGACATATTCTAAAGTTCTTTAGCGATCGTTGTCGTAGATACTATCTCCTCCATGGGCCTGACCCGTAATTATTTTTTGCCCTCCAAGAAGAGCGGAATGTGGGCTTGAACTCTGCATCCCCCCAAAATCCTGAAAGCCCCAAAATTCGGTAGCCTACCCGTAGGGGCGCACCTGCGTGTGCGCCCTCCACGAGACGTTGCTGCATCTCACGAGATCCTATTTCTTCAACCAACACAAGCTGAACCAATCAATCCAATACACCCTGAAAAGGGCGCACACGCAGGTGCGCCCCTACGAAGATGATGACTAGGATGCAGCCTTCGCCGTACTGCGCTGACGTCGGGTTTGAGTCACCTGATTCTGATTCACCAAAGGCTTATTGTCCTGAGGGTATTGCATCAAAAACAGCAACGAAGCACGGGTTTGCAACTCCCGACGGAACAAACCTTGTAACTCCCGCTCCAAATAAGCCTTCAACCCTTCCCAATCCACATCGACCTGAACGCCCTTCTCCAGGGTCACATATTGATCCCAGCGATTCCGCAGACCCATCTCCAAAGACTCCTTCACCCAAACGCGCCATTTATTATGGTCCACACTCGTGACCACCCCACGCAGATGAACTTCCGGTGCCGTCAATAACTCGCCATTGGCACTCACAACTGCCGCCACCGTCACCAGCCCGTCTTCCGCCAACCGCTGGCGCTCTTGAAGAACGTTGGCCTGCACGATCCCAGCGGTATCCATTAACTCAATTCCCGCAGGAACCTTGGATCCAATGCGGATAGATTCATTGGTCAATTCCACCACATCGCCATTGTCAATAATGACCATATTCTCCGCAGGAATGCCCACACTCTGAGCCGTCTCAGCATGTTTGATCAACATCCGGTGTTCGCCGTGGACGGGTAAAAAGAACTTGGGTCGGGTCAAACTGAGCATCAGTTTTTGGTCTTCCTGACAGCCATGTCCCGAAACGTGAATCCCCTTATCACGACCGTACACAACCGCTGCCCCTTGAATCATCAACTGGTCGATCGTATTCACCACAGAAATGGTGTTGCCTGGAATGGGATTCGCTGAGAACACAACCGTATCGCCAGGGCGAATTTGGATTTGACGGTGCTCCTTCCGCGCAATCCGAGACATTGCGGCCATTGGTTCGCCTTGAGACCCCGTCGTCAAAATCACGACTTTATGGTCGGGATGGTTGCGAATGGCCTGGAGCGGTTCAAACAGATTGTCAGGACATTTGATGTAGCCCAAATTCCGCGCGTGGGCAATCACATTCAGCATCGATCGCCCCAAAACAGAAACCAACCGATTGTGCTTTTGGGCCAACTCCAAAATCATATTGATGCGATGGACCGAGGATGCAAAGGTGGTAATTAACAACCGCCCTTTGGCTTGACTGAACGCGCGGTCTAAGTTGGGGAAGACCGATCGCTCAGAGGGGGTAAAGCCAGGTAATTCGGAATTGGTTGAATCGCTAATTAAACAGAGCACCCCTTTTTCGCCGTATTCTGCAAGGCGTTGAAAATCAAAATATTCGCCGTCTACGGGGGTATGGTCAATTTTGAAGTCCCCCGTGTGAATTACCACGCCAATGGGGGTATGGATCGCCACTGTAAAACTATCGGCGATCGAGTGGGTGTTGCGCATGAACTCTACAAAAAAGTGCTTGCCATAGCGCACAATTTCGCGAGGGCCTACGGTTCTTAACTCAGTTTTACCCGCTACGCCTGCTTCTTCTAACTTGCCTTGGAGCAACGCCATTGCCAAACGGGGGCCGTAGATGACCGGAATATCGAATTGCTTGAGGTGAAAGGGGATGCCACCAATGTGATCTTCATGACCGTGGGTGACAATCATGCCTTTAATTTTGTGTTGATTTTCCCGTAGGTATGTCATATCGGGCAGCACAATATTCACCCCATGCATCCCATCGGTTGGAAACGCAAGACCAGCATCAAGCAAAATAATTTCATCTTCATACTCAAAGACGCAGGTATTCTTGCCAATTTCGTGGAGTCCGCCTAGGGGAATCACTTTAAGGGGAGAAGGGGTAGCATTTGCCATGGATTTCAATTTCCTCAGTAATCAATCTTTGAAACGGAATATTTGTTGTAAAAACTTTTCTTCAAACCGTTTTAGAAACGTTGCAACTGGGTTTCTTTGCAGCTTTTTTAGTCTGTAACAAGTTCAAATCAGTTCACGGTTTGTCCTAGACGGGTTGGAAAACAGTGGTTTCGAGCACTAAGACGAATGGCGTCTTGGTGCGATCGCAGTCCATTACAGCAGCGATAATTCCGTCAGGACCTTTTTAAGTCTCAGTTCTACATCGGGGGGAACCTTAGATAACGGCAATCGGGTCTCTCCCACAGCCCATCCTTGGAGCCGCAGCGCTGCTTTGATGGGGATTGGGTTAGTGGTTGCAAACAACGCCTTAAACAACGGTTCTAACTTGAGGTGAATGTCAGTAGCTGCCTGATACTGCCCTTGAAAGAACGCCTGCACCATTTGCTGCATCAGATCGCCCACCAAATGGCTTGTAACACTGACCACCCCGGCCCCACCCACTGACAAGATGGGCAAAGTTAAGGAATCGTCACCGGAATAAATCTCAAAGTCAGGAGGAGTCATACGACGGATCTGACTGGCTCGATCTAAATTCCCACTCGCTTCTTTAACAGCCACTATATTAGGTAGCTCAGCCAAACGGGCCACTGTTTCAGGTAACATGTCCTGGCCTGTGCGACCTGGAATGTTGTAAAGCATGATCGGCAGGTCGGGTACGGCAGCGCGATCGCCTTGAAATGCTCGTACAGACCTTCTTGGGGCGGTTTGTTGTAGTAAGGAACCACCAATAGCGCACCATCCACCCCCAACTCAGCCGCTTTTTGAGTGGCCTCAATTGCTTCGTGGGTTGAATTAGACCCCGTCCCTGCCAGAACCTTAGCACGTCCTGATACGGCGTCTTTAATCACCTGGAAGAGTTTGAATTGCTCATCCCAAGTTAAGGTGGGGGACTCCCCCGTGGTGCCGCACACCACCAAACCATCAGACCCGCGATCGACGAGATGGTTGGCAAGCTTTTCAGCAACTGTGTAATCCACCTCGCCTTCAATGTTGAAGGGGGTGATCGTTGCAGTGACAATTCGTCCAAAACGAGTCACAGAATTCGATCTCCAGCTCTAAACATAAACAGTTAAAAATTTATTCAGGTTCGACAAACAGGATTGAGTGGCTCAAAGCTATTGAGCAGTGGCCATTGCTGCTGACTTGAGTGCCCCGCTCTGAACCAAAAGTTCTGCAATTTGGATTGCATTGAGAGCTGCGCCTTTACGGATTTGGTCCCCGCTGAGCCACAGTTCTAGACCGCAGGGATGAGATAAATCCTGACGAAT
>JAAURS010000079.1 GCA_012032135.1 Acaryochloridaceae cyanobacterium RU_4_10
TTGCTGGAGCCGCCGCACCCGCTTGAAGCATGACTTGGAACACTTCATCGACCGTCTGATAACGATCGCCCACCGCAGAGGCCGTTAGTTTGGTGAGTAAATTTTGCAGAGATGGGGAGAGTGGGGTCGGGAGGTAATTGGCCCATGGGATGGGAGAATCCAGCCACTCAAACGGGGAAACGCCTGTCAAACCATAAATGCAAGAAACCCCCAAACTGTATAGGTCACTGGCAGCGATCGTAGTTCCTTGGAGTTGTTCGGGAGCTGTATATTCTGGGCTGCTCATCCCTGTAAAGTTCAGTAACTCAAGGGATTGGGTGGGCGATCTCCAAACAAAACTGTCTGGACTGAGATCGCCACGAACTTGACCGCGATCGTGCAAGGCTTTGAGGATAGGTAAAGCCTTGGCTAATAACTCCCAAATTTGTTTTTCAGTTTGAATCGGCTGGAGCTTTTGAGACTCGATCATCTACGCTTGCGGAAATGGACCATCGGATAACTGTTGAGCAATGATATCTGCTTTAGCTTTGGGCAATGGTTGACCATTCTCTCCCGCTGTAGAACCATCAGTAGGTTTTACCTCATGGTGCCAATCTTTCCCCGATTGATTCCAAAGCAGCATTGACAACAACCCATCGACCAAACCATTGCTATTCCCATTACTACCGCCCACCAACACGTCAGGAATGAGTCGCACTTGGCGATCGCCAATGATTTGCATCAGTTGCATTGCCGTAAAGCCCTGCCCACCAATCGCATTTACCCCCGCCCGATAGGTTTCCGCCTTAGCTTGACCGATCGCGCGAATCCCTTCTGCTTCCCCAACGGCCTTGAGCTTCGTTGCTTCCGCGTCCCCTGTCGCTTCCTGGACGTGAGCATCCGCCTTCAACTTAGAAATCTGAACGCTTTGCTCGGATTTCACCATTTCCTGCTGAATTTCAGCCAGTGCCGTTTCTCTGACTAACTGCTGCCGTTGAGACTGCGCCATCTGCTGAACTTCATAGGTTTTGCGTTGTTCTTCCGCAATCTTGCGCTCCGTTTGTGTCAGCATCAGTTCAGCGGGGGGCTGAATTTCGCCAATCAGGGTATCGATCGCCTGGACATCGTAAATCCGCAATGCCTTCTTGATGTACTCCGCTGCCTCAGACTGGCGATCGCTCCGAGCGCTTAAGAAATCCAGCACCGTATAGTCTTGGGCAGAATTGCGGAAGTAGTTGCCAATCGTGGGCTCTAGGACATGGTCTACCAAATTTTGCATCGAACCCACGCGAGAGATGACCTTGGGTGCATCCAGCGCGCCCACATGGATAATTTGAGCCACCTGAATCTCAAAAGCAAACCCGTCCCTAGAACGGACCTTAAGCGTTGATAATTTATCGTCGTAGCGATGCCCTTCTGAGCGATTGGACCAGTTCAGCACAATGTTGGTCGTAGGAACCAGCTCCACCTTCATCACTCTAGAATTCAGCGGATGTTTGCCGGGGTATAGGGGCTCCGTCCACACCCCTTTATGACCGGGATGGACCAAATCACCGTGGGTGAAAGCACTTCCACTTACATCCTCATGGGCTTTGCCCACATAGGAAATGACAACACCCACATACCCGATCGGGATTTCCGTCATCGGCACTTGTTCTACTTGGGTAAACCAAGGGTTGAGATTCCAGGATCCTGAGAGCAAAACCTGTTCTTGCAGACCTCGACGACCACCATTGCTAATGAAAGTCTGACCGTTTTGGAAATTTTCATGACCGGGCACCATCGGCCCCGCAATCTCTCCAGGATTGATAGGGGCTCCATCCAAAGCTGTGACGATTCCCACCTGGTCGGGCAATACCGTATGAACCTTCAACCGTTCCGCTGGGATTCCATTTTTTGTACCATTTGCTGCCGTAATCACAGTAAACAATGCCGTATTGATCCGGTACGTTCCAGCAGTCAGATAGCCCATCTGGCGGCCCTTCTCGCCACCTTTTGTCAGAAACTTTCGCGCATCTTGGAAATTATTGCAATCCACCACTTTGGCCAAAATGCGTTCCGGTGGAATCGATTCACCATCCGCGGCCACCACTAAAGCAATCTCCCCTTGGGGTACCACGATCGCCTTTTCCTTGCGCACCTCAAACTGCCAGGGCCAGAATCCCCAATGCCAGCCAGGGGATAATGTATCAGCTTGATAGCCCGCCTCATTGTTGAGGGCAATAATCTTGCCAGGGGCCAACCCCTTTGCTGCAAATTTTTTGACCACAATCCCAACTTCTTGTTCGCTGACGATCACCAAACCACAGGCAAACACCACTCCAATAACCACACCACCCAGAACAATCGGCACAATCAGCCAACCAAAGGAAAACATCTCCATCTGAGTCACCATAATGATGGGTTGATGGGTTGTGCTGAAAGAGCGGCGATTTGTGGATGGGTCGTGAGTTCCTGGGTTTCCAGCCTCGGTAGCGCCAAGTTCTCTTTAGGGTTTGCCAAACTGGCTGACGGCGCGGTTGCTGCGATCGCGATCGGTATCAGTACGGATGCCGTCAATGTTGCCATCCGACCTAATGTGCCACCTCGAACGCGACCCCAAAAGCTATTCATAATTTTTGAGTGTTGATGTAGATAGCCTGACTTTAGCATTTTTGCCAAAGGGGTTGAATCTTGACACAACGGCTAACTCAAATCTTGCACCGATCTCAATGCTATCCAGTCTTTAAGGATGCGGTTGACTTGTTCTGGAGCTTCATCTTGGGGGCAATGGCCAACCCCTTCAAGGGGAATAAAATCTGTGACAGCAGGAAATTTCGCAAGTGCTTGACCTAGATGAATGGGTTCCCAGGGATCTTGGGTTCCCCAAATGCATAACACGGGACAGTTTACTTGGGGTAACAGGTCTTCGGCAAGGGGGCCGTGGGAGTATTGAATGAAAGCCAGAAAGACATCGGCTGCGCCAGGGTCTTGAGCGGGTTTGAGCAATAGTTCGATGAGTTCGTCGGTGACAGCATCGGTTCTGGCGTAGGCTTTTTTGAGGATGTTGCGGATGACGTTAGGTTTGGCCAATCTCTTAAAAAAGAAGTGACCGATGGGACGAAGAGCAAGTATTTTTTGAAACCAGGGAGAGAACGTGCGTTGAGGCCAAGGGAGGCTGGCACGCTTGCGATCGTGGAGCATCCGCAGGGAGCAATTGAGCATGACGACGCCCCGAATTTGAGCAGGGGAAGTGACGGCGGCTTGGAGTGCGACGATGCAGCCAATGGAGTTACCAACCAGAAAGACGGGTTCGCCGATGAGATTTTGGCTGAAGTCTAGAACGAGCCGCGCCCAGGTTTCAAAGGTATAGGCAAGATCTGGGCTGGGGGTTGGTTTGGCGGAAAGTCCAAATCCAAGGAGATCGATCGCATAGACGCGATGGGCGGTAGAGAGTTCGGGGAGATTTTTGCGCCAGTGGTCTGAGGAGGCTCCAAAGCCGTGGATGAGGATGAGGGCTGGGCCACTGGTTCCGGCGGTTTGGTAGCGGACGTGATGGCCTTGCCATTGCCATTGATGGGTTTGGGGTTTGTTTAGGGTGCCAAGGGTCATAATTAGGATTAAAGAACGCGAGCCCAACCTCTATTGTGTGGTTTTTACGCGTTGAGGTGTGAGAATTTGTTTGTTAGGATATTGGAGCAGCATTCAATGGATAGTTTTATGAGATTAAAGTCTTGGGAGTCGCCCCGTAGTGGCAGGCGGCGGAATGATAAGTCTAAGCAAGCCTCGGCGCGGGTCAGACAGTTAAAGAAACAAACTAAGTTACTATGCAAGCGCCTCAAGTCTTCTGATGATAAGGGCTCTGCCCAAACCCCAGGAATAATTCCTGGGGTTTTATTTTTGGTGGATTTTGAAGATCGAGCTATATGGGACAATGTGCGTGGCGACTGATACTGAGATCGCACCATCTCACTCCATTCAAAAGTACTTATGTTTCAAGCCACGCGACGGCGCTTAGCGCTCTGGTATACCGTTGTCACCGCCATCTTGTTGCTTATTTTTGCCAGCGGATTTTATTGGTATGTCCGCGAAACCCTGATTGAGCGGGTGGATGACACCCTGCACCACGTGGTGGAAGTGGTAGAGCGATCGTTGGTCTTAGAGCAATCCACCGATCTGCACTATCAGATCAATTTAGATGCCAGTTTTCGTCGCAATCCTGAAGCCGTGGAAGACGATCGCATTGACCTGGAATGGTTTAGTCCCACTGGAGAATTATTGTGGTCCACCCTCACAGAGTCACTGAACGTACCCATCCATCTGCTGCAAAATGGCGAAACGGTCAAAGTTAGACCGGATTATGTTCTGCGTCAACTGACCCAGCGGTTGGAATATAAAGGGGACATTTTGGGATATCTCAGAGTCAGCCATCCCTGGTTTGAAGTGGCTCGTCCCACTCAAGACTTGATGGTAGAGCTGTCTTTGGGCCTGATTGTCATGATTGGCTTTGTGGCAGCGGTAGGCTGGTTCTTATCGCGGTTGGCCATTGAGCCCTTGAGGGAGTCTTATCAATACCTGCGCCAATTTACCGCAGATGCCTCCCATGAATTACGCAATCCCTTGGCCCTCATCCAAACTACCGTCCAAGTGGCCTTGAGCGATCCAGATATGTCTGCCAAGGAACAACGACAACAGTTGGAGGTGGTGGAACGACTCACCCAGCGTCTGGGCAACTTAGTGAACGATTTATTGTTTCTGGCGCGTCAAGATAGCGGAATCATCCAGCCGAATTTTCAACCCTGCCCCTTAGATGCCTTGTTAATGGCTGTCATTGAAGAGCAATTACCCGTTGCCGCCGCAAAAAAAATTCAGTTGAAATTAGATCTGGGCGAAACCGAACTCGAAACTGCCGATGACACCGAACCCTTCACCTTAATGGGAGATTACGACCAACTCGCACGTTTATTTACGAACTTAGTCAGCAACTGCTTGCAGCACACCCTCCCAGCGGGTAAGGTAACGGTGAAGCTAGATCGGATAACGCGTAACGGGGTCACCGTCTTGCAGGTGCAGGTACAGGATACTGGCATCGGCATTCCCGAACAGGCACTGCCCCATGTCTTCGAACGATTCTATCGAGTAGACCCCGCGCGATCGCGGATCAGTACCGCTCAGTCAGGGACGGGTTTGGGTTTGGCGATCGCTAAATCTATTTGTGAAACCCATCAAGGTCAAATCCGCATCGACAGTAAATTAAATCGAGGCACAACTTTTAAGGTCACACTCCCCAAAACAGAACTTAAGGTTCGATTTGCGTAACCCCAAAAATATGGAACCTTCGGACGATTGCAACGACAATGAAAACAGAGATGATGAATGATTAGACAAAGGGTTATAAAAATTTTATGGGTAAGTATGCGATCGCTTTGTTGATGATGAGTGTTGGGTTGGCAGTCAGCAGTTTATCTCTACAGGCTCAAACAAACAGTCCTGGCCCCTCAGAAATTGCCGCGCCCGCACCCAAAACGGACGTTTATTTCATCAACCGAGCTAAAAACTTAGCCCGTCAAGCTGCCATTAAGGCCAATGGCGGACTAGAGCGATATCGTCCAGACCCCATCATGTACGGCCCTGCGGTTCAGACTGCCTACACCAACAACAGCAATGGCAGCATTACCTTTACCTTCAAAGGCAGCAAACCAGGAGCCCCAGCCCCCAGCATTGAAACCGTTGCCACCGTCATGCCAGATGGTTCCGTCAACCTAGACTACAACGGAGCTATTCGGGGTGGGACAACGGAAGGTTCTTTGCCACCTGCCACTCTAGCCCCATCTGCTTCTCCAACCTCTACACCCTCTCCAGCAGCACCTTTCAATGCTACCCCCACTCCAGCACCTTCAAGCGCTGCCCCTGTCAATGCCCCTGCAACGTCTCAAAACAGCCTGCCCACTTTAGATTCTGCTGCTCCCTCCTCTAGCGTGCCGTCATCCAACCCAGGGGCAACACCTCCCACAAACACTTCAAATAAGGGCGCATCTGCCCCTACTAGCATTGCGGATGAAGATGCCTTTTTGTCCAAAGCGCGTAATATTGCAAGACAGTCTGCGATCAAAGCCAATGGGGGGCTAGATCGGTATCGACCTGAGTCCTCTATGTTTGGTCCCGCTGCTAAATCTCCCCATGTCAAAAATGCAGATGGCAGTCTCACCTTTACCTTTAAGGGCGGCTCACCGGGTTCGACCAACATGACTGTTGAATCGGTCGTGACTGTAAACACAACGGGTAGCGCGAACATTCAATACAACGGTTCTGTGAGATAAACATTGGGGGGAGTTGTTTGCTTTAAAGCTGATTTATCATTTTGTGGGTTTGTGGAATGACCCGCACCGAGTGAAGTTGTTGTTTGAGCTGAGATTGCCAATACAAAATTTGATCTGGTGTCGGCGGTACGGGCTGGCCTTTTGCGTTCAAAGGCGTAACGGGCTGGAGAAATAATGGAATGGCTGGATTTACTTCAGCCAGGAGGTTCGCTGCCCGTTCGAGGTCACCGAGATCGGTGGCAGAGGAAACGATCGCCTTACAAAACACCTCTACTTCAGAGCGATCGCAGTATTCCAGAAATGTTTGGTGGGCTTCCCAATGGGCTTCCCCACTCACGCTGGGGAGTTTGAGATCCATTCCCACTAGGTCTAGGTAAGGCAAAATCTGAGCCAACTCATCGGGACGGTGACCTCCCGTCTCTAAGTAGATGGGGAGGGATATGCGATCGCGCATCACAGGCAAAAACTCAGCTAAAAAGTCCGCATGAAGTAAGGGCTCTCCACCCGTCAAGCTAATACTGTCATGGAGTTTGGGTTGGTTTTGCCGTTCAACCCAAGCCACCAATTTCGATATCTCAATCGGATTGGGAAAAACTTCAAAATCCCGTTGGCCGGGAGTTTGTTCGATCCGGCAAGTGGATTGCGCGTGCCAGGTATGGGCGCTGTCGCAAAAGGTGCAGCGCAGATCGCATCCACCAAAGCGGATGAAAATCTGCCGAGTCCCCACATTGAGTCCTTCCCCTTGAATGGCAGAAAATATCTCCACCAAAGGAACCGTTTGAGTCGTTTGCCCTTGGGGCCGAGTTTGAAGCGAGGATTCAGGTCTGTTCATTTAATGACGCAATTCTCTAGAAGTGTAGGGGAGGGGATCGTCAAGGTTCAACTCAGAAAAGGCTGCCAAACGAAGCTGACAAGAGTCGCAGATGCCGCAGGCGACGGGTGGGCTAGTCTGTCCACCTTCACTGTAACAAGACCAGGTTTTGGCCCAAGGGACACCCAGCGCTTGTCCCATCTGAACGATCTCTACTTTTCGGCGATCGACTAAGGGTGCGACAATTTCAATGGGTATTCCTTCTCGACCCTGTTTAGAGCCTAACCGAAACACCTCCTGCATTGCTGCTAAAAAGTCGGGCCGACAGTCTGGATATCCCGAATAATCAAGCTGATTCACACCAATGTGAACTTGTTCTGCACCAATGGCTTCCGCGTAGGACAACGCAAAACTCAAAAAAATTGTGTTTCTGGCTGGAACGTAAGTAATGGGGATCTCAGAGGACATCTCTGCCACTGACCGATGGGTGGGTAAGGCCAAACTGTTATCTGTCAGGGCGGACCCACCCCAACGCCGCAAATCAAAGGTCACAATTTGGTGTTCCACCACCCCAGCCGCTTGGGCAATGGCGATCGCCGCATCCAATTCTTGACGGTGGCGCTGAAAGTAGTCAAAAGAAAGCGCATAGCAGTCAATATTATTGGCCTTTGCAGCGTATAAAACTGTAGATGAATCCAGTCCTCCAGAGAGTAGAATAACCGCTTTCAAACCTTTAAGCCTCGTCTATTTTCTATAGAACTATTTTAAGGAGATTAATTATGGATTTCACAGAATCTTTTTATAATAGCGATAGCCTTTGCGTACTGCGGTGAGACACCATCTCGGTACCCCCCAGGGAAGGTGCAATAAAAAAGGGCGGTATATCCAGTAATAGGCGGTCTTTAAATCATCCCAGGTAGAACAGTCTTCCTGCTTCAGAAAATCTGATACATCGACGATCGTCCCCCGCCCATTCTTTACCATGACGTTGTGACCATGTATGTCGTGGGGGCGCAACCCTTTGAAACGCGCATACTCTAAGGCACGATCGATGTCAGTGATAACTTGTTTGGGAATGGCTTTCCCAAGATGCAAACAGTCATACATTGTGGTGCCATAGAGTCGCAGCAAAATGAGAAACCCTTGCTCAGCATAAAAGCACCTCGAAAAAGCAGGATGTTGTTCCAGTAGAGCATATACGCGAACTTCCTCCTCAAATCCCTCCCGCCCAGGTGCATATACCTTCACAACGAAATCGGGATGTTCTGGATGGCAAAAGACGGCAGCATAGTTCCCTGTTCCCAGAAGTTGCCAGGGACAGGGAGTGAAATGGACAACAATAGGATCCTCAGGATTTAAGCTTTCTAGCTGCACCTCTGGTAAGAGGACGGAATGGATTAAATGAAGAAAAGCTCCAATTTCCGCATCGAGAGGAGGATGAATACCAGGATCGTTACTCTGCATAAGGGGTAGGATATGGGCATTTTGATTACTATACTGCAATTGAGCTTGTGCGAATCGTTCCCGCACGTCAGCAAGAGCTATTTGCAGAGTTGAAGGATTTGCTCTATGCCTACCTTTCTCCCCACATTGGCGATCGTTTTGTTGAATTTTCCTGAACAGTGGACGAAAGTATTTATGAACGCGATACTCTAAAATAGAGCTAGAGCAATCCAAGGTATCCACTATGCCATCGCTGTTTCCTGGCATCGATCCTTATGTAGAGAATCCTGAATTCTGGAGTGAAGTCTATAATCGGCTGATTGTAGCGATCGCGGATAGTCTTGCGCCACAACTGCGACCTCGATATCGGGTTGCGATTGAGAAGCGCACTTATTTGAATGATGATGGCGAAAGTTTGCTCGTTGGTATTACTGATGTTGCCGTTTTGTCTGGGCGATCGATGCCTCCTTCCTCATCTTCAACGGCTACACTTCCAGCCCGTTACAAACTTCCGCAGAAAGTGACTGTTCCCCTCTCCGAAGAAGTACGAGAAAGTTATCTTGAAATCCGCGAAGTATCAGGTGGCTAGGTGATTACCACCTTAGAAATTCTTTCACCTAAAAATAAACGTTCTGGAGTTGGACGTAGCACCTATGAACGAAAACGCCAGCAAATCCTAGCTAGTGATACTCACTTTGTTGAAATCGATCTGTTGCGAGGTGGCACACCTATGCCACTTCTGGGAGAGTTCGCGCCAATGTCTTACTACATTTTGGTGTCTCGCTCTCATCAGCGTCCTTTGGCTGACTTATATCCCTTCAACCTGCGGGAAGAAATACCGTTATTTTCAGTTCCCCTGATGCCTGATGAACCAGAACCAGAAGTGGACTTACAAACTTTGTTCAACAGTATTTACGATCGTGCAGGATTAGATCTTGTCATTGACTATGCACAGCCTCCCATTCCTGCCCTTGACAAAGATGACGTTGACTGGGTAGATGTCTGGCTAAAAGAGAAGGGATTGCGATCTTGAATTATCGGAACGATCGCTTGTTAGCCACGATGCGATCGGTTTTTGGCTTATCAGACTGGAATAAAATTTTCAAGCTGGCGATCGATTAATCTATAAAGCCAATTATTTTACAGATTTTACCTTCATCATTGATCTCACCAAAATACATACCCTTGGTAAAGACGCTCCCATCAACCTTGAGTAACTGCCAGCCAAATCGATAATAACCGTGATGCCCTTGGGTAGGCGAATCCAATTGCAAACTAAAATCAGGGAATTTAGTGCGAAATTGAGTGATGAACCGATCGTGCGCTTCTCTACTTGTTAAAGCATCTGGTAAATGGGCATCGGCATAATAACAATTATCTGCCACAATTGCTTGCATCGCTGTCGATCTTTGTTCGGGATCGAGAGTATTCCAGGCTGCTAAATATCGATCGATGATTTGTTGAATATTTGACATAAGCTTATCCTCCCGCCTAAAGCTTTCCAAGCTTTTGATGAAGCATCTGTAGAAAGTTTTCTACTTGAATAGTACTAGCAATTTGGATCGTTTGTGCATTTTTTCTTGCGATCGCACTGGCAAATGAGTTGTCCCAGCTTATCAGGACTTGAAAGTTCCATCTGTACCGTTGCAGAAGCAGTTTCAAATAACTCAGGTTTAAGCAAATATCCAATCACACAGGGGTCATGCAAAGGTGGCCCATCCCAACCCCGATCGCGGCGGTTATGGAAGAGATTGCAGAAAGCGAAATAGTTCCGTTTGGCTGGGCAGGGAAGGTTGAGCACCGGAGCGCGACACCGTGAGGGCACCTGCCGCTAACCCCCATTGCAGTGCAGTAGTCCAGGGGTGCTGTCGATCCAGGGCAGCCGCCACAGCTCCATTAAATGCATCTCCGGCTGCGGTAGTATCAACCACAGTCGTAGGATAGCTTGGCCAGTGAATTACGCCTTGCTCGTCTGCAACGACGATTCCCTGTTCTCCTAAGGTCAAGACAACCCGTTGTACTCCCTTTTGCCGGAATTGTTGTGCTGCCTGAATCGCATCATCGATCGTATGAATTTCTACTCCCAGCAACTGTTCTGCTTCGGTTTGATTGGGAGTCAAGATATCAATCAGTCTATAGAACTCTAATGGAAATTGTATTGGCGCAGGGGCAGGATCGAGGATCACGTTTACACCAGCAGCCTGGGCAGCTTTTGCCGCAGCGATCGCAATATCTATTGGGATTTCCAGTTGCAGCAGTAGGGCAGACATGCCAGGAAGTTTATTTTGCAGGCGATCGATATCTACCTCTCCTACCTGACCATTGGCTCCTGCTGCAAGGACGATTTGATTTGCACCATTGCTCGCCACAATAATGCTTGCAATGCCTGTGTGAGTTGAATCATCGATCGCTATATCATCACAGACAACTCCTTGAGATCGGAGGGATGAGATCGACTGCTGACCAAATCCATCACCGCCCACACGACCAAACAAGTGAGCTTGAGAGCCTAAACGGGCGGCAGCAACAGCTTGATTGGCACCTTTCCCGCCAGGAATTGTTTCAAACTTGGAGCCACTCAGGGTTTCTCCGGGTTTGGGAAGACGGGGTGCTTGAACCACTAAATCCATATTGAGACTGCCAAAAATACAAATGCCCATGGGAATAGCCTGCAGGCGTTGAATTGAGTTATTATATCTCCTCCGTCATTTTTGCCAAGTAAGCTGGTTCCTATCCCTGGGTTTCGATACTTTCGTTATACGGACGACCATCTTTATGGGTAAGTATCCAACTCTGGGGTGAGAAGGTTGCTTTGAGATCGTCGTTGGGGTATTCAACTTCATCTCCCACTGTGCGATCGCCTATCTCAAGATAGGTGACAGCTTCTTCCGAACGATTAATGAGTTGGTGCGCAATTCCCGTACCTGCTTTAAAGCCACAGCAATCACCAGGATTCAATGTAAATTCTGCGTCTCCAAGCACCAGGGTAGGTGTACCTTCGAGAACGTAGATAAATTCATCTTGTTTGGAGTGACTATGGGCTAAGGCGGATACCGATCCCGGTTGAAGATGGGTTAGATTGACACCAAAGTTTGTCAGCCCAAAGACATCACCCAATTTGCGTTTCGATCGCCCCTTGACTCGTGCAGCAAAGGGTTCTGGGTAGATGGTTTTGCCCATGGGAGCTGGAATAGATTGTGCCGAAACTGGGGGTTGGCTCACAAGATCCTCCATCGATCGCCAGAAAGACTCAGATCCCTAGAATACATCCTCAGCGATCGCATAGGATAATTTGCTACCGCTGTTTTTCTGGTGCTAGCCAATAGACAAGATTGCGGACATAGGTGTGGATGTTTGCTAATGCCTGAGGCTCAGCGAGCATCCCCTCGCCGATCGGTTCAGTCACAAAGCTAGGACATCCCATTGCAGGATTCCAGTTGTAGTCGCAAAAATGATGAAAGGTAGAAGCACTTACAGCTCGACCTAAGCGGTTGCCCCACCGATCTGTTGTGCGATCAAATGCAACAGCCAAGTTGAAGGTTTGTTGGGTAACAAGACTGGTACCCATCGCGATCGCTTGAGTACTGGCTTCTCCTGGGGGCACTCCAACGGATCCTTCATGAGGATGGGCTGGGAAGTATTCAATCATTCCCTGGGGAGAGGTGGGACAATGTAACAACTCGTGGATAGGTTCAACTGGAATAATCCTTTGGTAGTCGCCATTACGACCTGTGTGATAGTTTGGCCAAGAAATGGTAGGGGTATCTCGATCGTCCGCACAATGACGGTTGGCATCGGGTTCGAGATTCTGGCTATGGAAGAAGTGAGACGCTCCAATAGCATGGCAAACACCAGTTAGCTTACAGAGTGAAGATCCTAAATCTTGATGATCTCTGGCTGCAAAAATGCCACCGCCACGTTGACGAAAGGCATTGATGCCCGCACAATCTTGTTCCGTTAAGCCATCGCCAACATCTACAGCAAACAGCCACAATTGATCGAAATCTGTGTTAGCGAGATGACCGAGAATGACATCGTTGCCATTGGTATCTTCGTCGCGATCTCGGGCAACAACCTCAGTGAGAGGATGTCCGCGATCGTTCTTCAAGGAGGACAAATAGTCTCGCAGCAGGGAGAAGCGATCGATTCCCCAATCATCTTCCGTGGGTGGAATGGTTGTTTGTAAGAGAATGCGCATGGGTTGAGACATAGTGGACTCACAATATATGTTTACTATTTTACCTATTCCTGCTAAGTTTCTTTGGCGAAGCTTAGCAGGAATAGAAAAGAAACTACAATAATCAGCAAAGTGAATATTAAATACCTGAAATTTTTAGAGACCTTAATTTTAAGGTTCTTCTGGTGAAGTCGGCAAAGCTGAAATAGCCATTATGTATCAGCGATTCAGTAGCTTAAACCCAACTTGGCCCATTTTTTGAGTATACGCAAGTTGAATCAGGAGCATCATCGCAGGTTCAACATAGCGCGAATTTTTCAGTGCGCCAGCATCGATCGGTTCCACGTCAATTTCGCGTAATAAACCTGCTACAACCTGCTTCGATCGTTCGTTATCGCCTGTGTAGAATACAGTTGCTTGTCGATCGTTAAAACGCCGCGAGTCAGAATTGAGGACTTCTGCAAACACGGGTAATGCTTCAACTACATCAGCATCTGGAGCTAGTTTGGCAATTTCCTCAGCCGCCGAAGTGCTGGTGCCAACGGCCATGCCACTCATATCCGGCAACAGCGCATTAACAATGCTGAAGACAATTTTGTCTTTAAGAGAACCTGCTGCCTTGAGTGCATCACCTACCGCACCATAGGGCACAGACAGTAAAACAACATCTGCAAATGCTACCGCTTCAGAAGGGGTGCCTACTCTGGCATTACTCCCAATAGATTGTGCAATTTTTTTGGGTTTTGTGATGTCGCGGGAATAACTGAACATGAGCTGATGTCCGCTCTGAGCCCAGAGTTTACCCAGACCATGACCCATGTTTCCTGCACCAATAATTCCAATATTCATAAGCTGACTTCCAGTAATATAAAGTAGCAATTTCAGGTGCAACCGATTTCACGTAGTAAGGCACCAGGTTGTCCCTCTGGCAAAACTTGTCGCCACTCGCGGATGATGACTTGCTGAAATACACCAGATTGATTGTAAGGTTCAGTTTTGATAAACGCTTCGGCTGATTCTAAATCAACAGCTTCAAGAATAATCAGCATTGTCTCAAGTTGACCTTCTAGACTAACAGTAGGCCCTCCACAAAAAATGCGGTCCTTGTTTTCTTCCATAAACCGTAGATGCGTTGGTCTTAACGCCAGCCGTTTCTCATCAGTGTTGTCGGCCAAAATACATTGAATTGCAAAGTGCATTCCTATTCTCCTAGTGTAAGTCCTTCAATATCCACCTTTAACTGCACGACCTTGGCAGGGGCTACCCCTGTGGGTAACGGCAATGACATTCCGCCATTCGTGGTGACATAAAGATGAGTACGATCGCCCTCGCTTCGGCCAAAGGCCAAGGCGGTACTACCCGTCACACCCTCAGCGATTGATGCGATCGCAGTCATTTGTTTGTCGGGCGAAATACGGATTACACTGTTGTAGACATGGGTTGTGCCATATAGATTCCCCTGGACATCAAAGGCAAAATCATCCAGGTTGACATTCGTCAAAAACACTTCTGGGCTCCCAGGTGCCTTATTTTCCGTTAATGGAATACGAATCAACAGTTGGCGTTGGGTATTAGAGGCAAACAGAGCATCGTTATAGATTTTGATACCATTGACAGCAGGAAAAGGATTGCTTGGATCGGAACGGCCTAAGAGATTGTGCTGCAACCAGATTTGTGCGGTCTTGGCAGTCACATCTACCTCCCAGATTGCTCCTTTATAGGAATCTGCTACTAAATAGCGATCGCCCTTTAAATGAGTCATGCCGTTCAAAAAAATAGCCTCGGGGAGTGTGACTAGGATCTCTACAGCTCCAGTTGAATTAATCCGAAAGATACTGGGAGGCCGATCCTTGACAGTCCCTGCAACGAGCAAATCTCCTGACGGATGAATAGCAATCCCTGCAACATTCCCGCTAATGCTAGCAAACTCATTACAATCGCCGTTTGGAGTGATGCGGTAAATTTTACCTTCCTCATAACTCGTTACAAAGATCGTTCCTTGCGAGTCAATGGCAATATTTTCCAGAAAGGTATTGACCGGAAATTCGGCAATAATTTGGGAGGGTACGATTGCCTCTGGCGTACGCTCAAAAATAGCTGGGAGTTGCTGATTGAAGGCCGTAACAAGCGCGCGCGCAATACTGGCACTGGAATTTGGGTTTTGCCCCGTAATTAGTTTTCCATCGCGTTCAACGTGATCTGCCTTATTCTCATGGGCAATAAAAACTGCTCCTAATTCACGCAAACGCTGTTCTAGAACAAATGGCACTTCTTTATCTAGCTTTGCTGCAATTTCTTCTGAGTCAGTGTAGGACGTTAGCACTTTATCTTTGACTAATGGGGTGCCGTCTGAGAGAGTTGCACCCACTAACCCCGCAGGGCCATGACACACGGCTGCAACGATCTTTCCCGCCTCGTAAAACTCTCTCAGTAATTGCTGCAAGTCCAAGTTGTTAGGGAGGTCAAACATTGGACCATGACCACCGGGCAAAAAGATCCCATCAAATTCTGTAGACTTTACCTCGGAAAGTTTAACCGTTCGCTTTGAGGCTGCAATCGCACTTTGCCATGCTTGCGCCTGTTCTGGCGTAGGTAGACTGCGCGGGTCGATAGCATTTCGCCGCCCTTGGGACTGGCGATCGTCATTTCAATGCTATTGCTTAAAAGCTCTAGGTAAGGTAACGCAAATTCTTCCATCCAGACTCCAGTGGGATGGGGATTGGCTCCCTCAAAACTGTTATGGCTCGTGGTGACAATCAGAACCTTGCTCATAACGCTTATTTACCTCCTGGCGTGTATTTGTATCCGTATAACGTGCGATTCGGATATTTTCAGTTGCTTAAGTGAGCCAGCCTAGCAGAAATTTATCCTAAGATAAAGAGGTAAAGAAAGACTTAAGATCGAGCATTGATTCCTGCGAAATTTATTGGAATCCTGCATACCTTCATTGTTGAAATCAAATTCGTTTGCGGTAATTGCTGGGTGTTATGCCTGTAAATTTGCGGAATTGAAGGGTGAGTTGATTGTGATTGGAGAATCCAACTAACTGAGCAATCGCAGCTACGGATAGTGAAGTCGTCTTCAATAGAGACTGGGCTCGCTCAATTCGTTGTTGCATCACATACTGATAGGGTGATGCACCGATGGATTGCTTGAATAACCGAGAGAAATAATATTGGCTCATCTCTAGCTCGTTGGCGATCTCAGTAACGGTTACATCTTCTGCCAAATGGTCGTTGATATAGCGATCGCTTGTTGCAATTTTCTTGGGGGAAGTCCTCCAACAT
>JAAURS010000411.1 GCA_012032135.1 Acaryochloridaceae cyanobacterium RU_4_10
GTAGAGATTGAATTTTCTGTCCTATCACGCCAGTGTCTTGACCGACGAATTGCAACTCAGCAGGAGTTGGCCAATGAAATCAGCGTTTGGCAAGATCAGCGTAATGACCAAAAAGCCACCGTAAATTAGGTGCTTTTTAAGTACAGATGCACGTATTAAGCTAGAAAACTTATACCCTGTTCTTACATCCTTGAACTAGGCAGAGTTCCTTTGGTGGACTACTAGTTACAAATAACACCTGCTTTTGTTTAATGTCGCGAGCAATGTGAAGCAACTGATATACATTTCCTTTTAATGCAGACGCTTGTTTAAGTTTGCATCCCCAAAACATGTCAATAGTATTAGTAGGAATATCTCGATCGTAGAGACTCATAAATGAGTAAGTATTTTTTGTTGTTATACACTCATTTGCTATTGACAACATTACACTTTGATTGCGTTTCCACTGCTCCAACATATTACTGTCAGAAGGAAACTCAACTGTTCTGAAGTTACACGCAGTCAAAAGATATGTAAAGACGAATGTGTTGACAAAAATTAAAAAAATGATAAGAACGTAGGGAATTTGTCTTAATCATTGTTCTGAAAAATATGACGGATATTGGACGTTACGTTACTTTACTACAAAGAGTTGAAACTGACTACCCAAATTGGACTGCCTCCAGACTTTTGGATAGCCTTCGACGATTAGCTCGAATTGATACCGATCAATTTCAAACTCTCTTGGGCACTCCTCCAGCCGATACCATTCAGACAAGCTCTCCCAATTTATCGGGTTCTGAGTATGTTGAACTTAGGTCTATGACTTTTCATGCAACGCCACCTGGAGAACCAGAACAGGGGCGATGTTTTGATCGCTCTACCTCAAGATTTATTGCGATGAGTCATCTAATTGCAGGTATGTGTGGAGGCATTCATCGCCCAACCCCAAACATACAAGTTCAGGTTGGCCCAGTCACAATTCCATCGGGTCAAATTATTCGAGGTCTTTTAAGGCTTGACCCACTTTACGCAGTCACTATTGCAGGTGATTTAGGCCAAACAGCCGCAGAAAGAGCCATAGAGAGTATGGACTACAATGGCAACCAATATGGGGGAGTAGGCACTGAAGCAACTTCCGCTGAACTTCATGGAGATATCGATGGTTTTTTGATCGGGAACTGGCTGAGTACAACAACAGCAGACCAAAATGTGCGGACACAGTTAGTACAGGGAAATCGAATTCGGTTGAGTCAAATTATTGCTGAATATTATAGAACTACAAACCAAAAAACGCTGAACATGATGGCTGGGAGTGGTTATGCTCTGGAATCAATTAGACGATTCTCTAATTTTAATGCGTCTTTGAAGTTTATCTCTGATGAACTATACAGTCAGACCAGTATTTTTCACGCTTGGTATGTTGCCGCTCACTCTGGAACAAGAAAGGAGGGTTTATATGCAATCAGGGCTGCAAGTGATTTTATTGCATGGTGTGATAAAGGAGGAGGTATTTAACCATTGCTGACAGGTTATTCAGACTTAAATCTAAGACTTTTCCCATGCAACTCCTATTGTTTCATCTGATGCCAGGAACCTAAAGCAGGAAATTATAGGTACGATCGCAATGAATGTTGGTGGAGAAATGGCGATCGCAGTAGGGAAGTAGAAGAACGGCGATTGACAGACGGGGACGGCATAGTGAAACCCCTTGGCTTTGGTTGATTGCAAGGGTGCTTCAGGGGATTATTCCGCTACCGCCAAAATTTCCGCTACCGTCAGCCTCAACTCAGGGAATATAGCCGATGCGATCGCCTCTCCCCGCTTAAACTGTCGCACCTGGTACACTCCATCTACCAACTCATAAATACTCACCATCGGCTGCTTTGGAGAACCAATATATCGCCGTCCCCCCAACGCCCGATAATCCACAATCCAATACTCTGAAATCCCCAGAAGCTCATAGTCCTCTAATTTCTTAGCATAGTCATCTTGCCAGTTCGTACTGGCCACCTCTACCACCAAGCGAGCTGACTCACCTCGCATAATAGTAGAAGCTTTCTTCCACAACGGCTCTGACACCAACTGAGCGCGATCCAACACAATCAAATCTGGCACATAACCATCCAAATTCCCCGCAGGCTTCACACAGCACGTTTTAGGCATAAACCAGGGCAGATTTAGCCGCTCCAACTCGCGATCCAGCTTTCGTGTCAGCACGCTAATCACCTCTTCATGGTCACCCCTCGGTCGCACTGAGATTACCTCCCCATCCATTAGCTCATAACAATTCCCGTCCTCTGGGTACCAATCCAGAAACTCTTCAAACGTCATTAAGCGTTGCAGCGCTTGAATCATCATCGTGCCTCCTTATAACGTCGGTACATCTCAATATCTCATGCCCATATTGAATTTCCCCAAGGTCTGATAGGATCGACCCCATCAGACCCGAACAGAGAAAGGTGGAAAGGCTTTGAATACTCGTTTGTCTCAACCCCAATGGATTAATCTAGGAGCGATTGCAGCCGTCGCGATCGCATTCCTTTATTTATTTTTTTGGCCCGGTCCCGAGGGATTGCCTTTGATTAAAGTGGGCATCCCCCAACGCACCATCGTCCTAGAGACAACCATCACAGGACTCAATGATAAAGATGCCCTATCAACCTTTAAGCAAGGGGCTGCGGTTAAAGTCTCCATCAATAATGCACCCCGCATCCCCATGAAATTGGGTTCAATTGAAAAACTGCCCAATACCGTTGTTGCCACCCAGCCGAAGGGTTTGGTCAAACCCCAAGCAGACCCCAGACCAGAAATGCAATTGGGCAACAATCTCATGGTGAGGTTGGAAGGAAAAGGATACTCCACCGATCGAGGAACTTTTATCGGATTGAAGCGTGCCAGAGTTGCAAGCACAATTAAGATTTATTCACCAGGATTTGAAACCCCTGCCAGCATTGTAAATGTATTGCTCGAACCCGCTTAGGTTTCAGGGTTTGATATCTTTTGTTTGGTCGGTAACGCTGCATTGATTTGCTCGATCGCCTCTCGTTCTGCCTGATTAATATCTCCGATGTAGTGCTGAAAGATTTGATTGAAGCGGGGATGATAAAAACGGTGCAGGCTGTAATTGGGGGTTGCTGGAAACCCACGTCGCTTTTTATGGCGTCCGCCCGCACCCGGATCGAAACGCTGGATGCCACGCGCGATCGCCCATTCAATAGGGGTGTAATAACAGGCGTCAAAATGGAGACAGTCAATATCGCGATCGCTGCCCCAGTAACGGCCATAGAGGCGATCGCCTTTGGTAATGCAGAATGACATACCCATCGGGTTGCGACGCGTCTCATCGCTATAGGCAGCCACAAACATAACGCGATGGGCATAGGTTAGATAAAGCTGTTGGAAAAACTTCCGCGTGAGATATTTACT
>JAAURS010000080.1 GCA_012032135.1 Acaryochloridaceae cyanobacterium RU_4_10
AACAAGTCGAACTGGTTGATATTCAAACTTCTCACTGCTGGATTAGAAACAGTCCTTAAAACTTGCGAAAGTACGATCGAGTCAGAGGGACTTCTAGCCCAAGATCTGCTCCAACATCTCTGTAACGCATTGCAATTATCATTAATTGCTCATCGCTCCGTCATCCATACCACCACGGCCTCAGAACATCAGGATTTTGTCCTCCATTCTTTAGTTCCAAAAACGATCGACATCCTGGATGCTGTGTTCGCTCAACCCCTTCCAGGAGAGATTCGGCATGAATTGCTGCTCCAACAAATTCAATGCATCCACTGGTGGAACCATTCCCTCAATCTTTCTGAAATGGAGACAATTGCAAAAGCTACGCTCAATACCCTTCAAACTTTTCCGCAATCGATAGATGCGATCGCCTCCGTTGCTTTGGCTGGATTTCAAGTTGCCCATGAAGCTGCATTACAACGGTCTATCGACCGATTCGTCACAATCCAACCCGTCCAAAAACCGCTTAAAACAGAACCCGTATCCACGCCGTCACAACCTTCTAGCAATCCCCAGGACTATAGTCTCAACCGATTGAACCCCAAAGATTTTTTGGTGGGACTCGCCCATCAGAAAATCTTTTGCGTCGCGACAGATAGCATTCTAGAGATTGTGGTGCCTCAAACCGAACAACTGTTACGAGAAGAAGATCGAGATCGATTGCTTTGGGGCGATCGCCGCGTACCGCTTTTCCGCTTTTCCGATCTCTGGCAACCTAACACCTTAATAAACGAACCGAACATCGACCCTACCTCTGCACTCATTTTGGTTCTCAACCACGAGATCTATCCAGTGGCCTTGTCATTGCAAGTCGATCGTCTGATTGTAGATACAGCACTAGAATTACATCAAAGAGAGGATATTCTTCCTAGCACTCGTCAATATTGCCGCTATGGGTGGGCGGTTTTAGATAACAACTGGCTGGAAGTGGTAGATGTGAATTGCTTGCTGCGACAGTATTTGTCTACAGATGTTCCCTCTGAACTCCGCACCATATCGGAAGCTCAACTGTCTGAATGGCCTGCTACTCAAAATTCGGATTTCCTGTGGGCAACAGCGACTGAACCCCGTTCCAAAACCATTTTAATTGTGGATGATTCGAGAACAGTTCGCGAAATTTTAAGCACGACGCTCCAGACGGCTGGCTATGAGGTATTGCAAGCTCAGGATGGCCAAGAGGCGATCGCCCATCTTCAACTTCAGCCCAAGATCGATCTGACCATTTGCGATATTGAAATGTCAAACCTCAATGGATTTGAATTTCTGCGCCAGCGTTTGCAGGATGAGCGTTGGGCGCACATTCCCGTCCTAATTTTAAGCAGTCACACCAGTCAGGAATACCGCCAGTTGGCTCAAAAATTAGGTGCAGCAGAATACTTCACCATTCCTTATAATACTGCGGAACTCTTGGACGCGATCGCAAAGCTACTCCAAGCCTAATGCCGACAGCCGCCAAACCCAAAAAATCCATCAAAATTAGTCTCTTTTTTGACCCCGTTTGGCATGATTGCATTGCAGACTTTGGCGTCTCCTCTATCTAACTCCCGGTAGTTGAGGGTAGCACCTTGCAAGTTTGCTTCTGAAAAATCCGTGTCTTGAATGACTGCGTTTTTCAGGCTAGAGTATCTCAGGTTTGCACCATGAAAATTGGCATCTTGGAGGTTTGCACCCGTTAGATTTGCATTTTTAAGGTTGGCATGTTTTAGATTTGCATTTCTAAGATTTGCATTGCGGAGATCTGCCCCTACTAAATTGCAGCGTTCGCACTTGCCTGTTTGCAAAAGCCTCCGCAGATCGTTACGGTCTGCACTGTGAGAAATTTGCATGGCACCTGTCCCAGCCAACAGAGTTAGGATTAATACATGGTGGAGCTTCATAGGTTTGATATGACTAAACATGGTTCGATCGAAAGGTCTCAAGCATTCGACACCAAATTTATCGATTGCTTTCAAGGCTAGTATAGGTGGAATGTGTGCCGCACAAGCAGCCAAAATCTCTGCTGTTTGTGCTCAGCAGTCGGGTGCATGGCTATTATGTGTTGACACTTATCGATTGACCTAAAAACTGTTCATATCCCTGCTTGAACTTCTCTTTTCCATCATGCTCTATGACGCTGCCGTGAGCCATGACAACTCGCTCGAAGTCCCAACTCAGGATTTTCTCAACCAACTTTTTCACTTTCTCTTTTTCTGTTGTCGCAATTCGTTCCAGCAAAGATGGACTTAAGCTCTTATAACCACCAAGCACTTTAGTTGCAAGTTGCACGATAGCTGAAAAACTTTCATCAAAATGAAAGGCAGCATCAGTCAATATCAAAGTATGGCTGACTGAATGAAAGAACACACATTCATTGAGTGAGTCAAAACCACTTAAACCAAGCGTCCTAAATCCATCAAAAAATATATAATCGAGCCCATCCCATAAGCTATTTGCATCACTCTTGATTGTTTGGTCGATCGACAAATCTGGTTTTTTGGTTTCTAAACCGGGTGCAGCCCAAAACGTTGCATTTGGATAAAGTGTTTTGAAATTGGCTGCAAATAAATAATGATAAAGATTAGGAGCAATGATGTGTCGAACCGTCCCAATTTTATCAAGCTGACCTACGAGTACATCACTAGCCTGAATTGGAGAAATAACGACTAACTCACGATTTGCAAGCCGAATTACTGTCATCCTGGTTCCAACACTGAGTCCGAAATAACGGAGTGGCTGTTCAGCAACCCAAATATCTCTATCTATTGCTCTGAGCATTTTAAAACTTCAAAAAATGAACTTGGCTTAGAATAACTTACTTTGCCTTCAACACTCACAGAATATTTTCAAACCACTGTCTCCTCGACAGCCTAAGCCATATAACGACCTCGTTCACCCGCCGCTAGTAACCTTTCGGAATCAGTGAAAAGACTCTGCACGATCGGCGTGCAAAGGTATTGTTGGGCGGATTGGCAACTACTCTTAGCTGAGTAACGCTTTATGATTCCAAACGAACTCATCAAACGTAATTGGCTGCTTTCCCCCAATTTTAGCGACTTCATTAGTGACAGTTGCTCTCCCTTTGCCAGCGATTTGCCAAGATTTGGCTACTGCCTCAGCAACCCACTCTGAAACACCAGATTGAATGAGGGTCTGCTTGAAATGCAGCGGAGAAGCATCAATGTAAGTAATCTTCTGCTTAGTTGCTGTAGAAAGCTTTTCAGCAATCTCTTGTAATGAGAGTAGTCCTGAACCCGTTAAATTGTAGACTTTTCCTTCATGACCTTCCTCTGCCAAAATGACAGATGAAACACGGACGATATCACAAATATCTACAGGTGCTGTCTTCGCATCTCTCATGGGTAGAGACAAAGTGCCCTTGGTTCTCATCTCATGTGTAAACCATAGGAAGTTTTGCATGAACGAGTTCGACTGCACAATTGTAAACTTGATGCCAGATTGTTTTAAGTATTGCTCTGCAATCGCACGTTGCTTGAAGAATTGACCCAAGGCTTGAAATCTAGGGGCAAGGTCTGATAATTCCGAAATTAGGGGTGTTATCCGGCCTCGTCCATATAATTCCGAACTGGCGGTATTATCCAGCGATCGCTTGAAATTTGGAAGGGCTGTTTGGGAATTTTAAAATTTAGAAGGCTTTGCCTCATCAACATTTGAAGGCTTTTCCGCCCATGTCTGAATCTCCCAAACTGTTTGATCTTCCTATTTCGATTATTCTCACTTTCGTTTCATCTAAGCTTAAGAAATCACCCGTAGACTTGAACATAACAGGAATGCGGCAACCATTCAGTATTGGGTGCTGATACTCTTCCCCCCGTACAGTTGGAGACAAAGCTCATGAACCCATCCTTACTCCGTAGGCGACAATTACTTTTTTATCTGGGCTTGGGACTCACAGGAGCAGGAATTACGAACGGATGCGGGATTCTATCTAAAGGGATAAGTTCTGCCAATCAAAATTCAAATTCCTCTGCTATGCCTGGACCCTTAACAACTTCAACGGAAGTCGCAGCACTTCCCCCACCTGGGAAACCATTGCCCGATTTTCAGGGAATCCAACAGTGGTTGAATTCCAAGCCCTTATCGATCGCAGATCTTAAAGGAAAAGTCGTGCTGGTCCAATTTTGGACCTTTGCTTGCATCAACTGCCAGCGGACCTTGCCCCATATCACTCGCTGGCATCGGCAATATGCGGAGAAAGGACTCAAAGTCATTGGCGTTCACACACCAGAATTTGCCTTTGAACGCGATCCAAACAACATCAAACAAGCGATGCAAAAACACGGTATTACTTATCCCGTCCCAATGGATAACGACTTTAGAACCTGGAAAGCTTACAACAATGGCTACTGGCCACATCTCTTCCTGGCAGACCGTCAGGGGTTACTCCGCTATGACCACGTTGGAGAAGGCGCTTATGACACGACCGAACAGACGATCCGCCAATTATTAGGATAGGGAATCATGGCGGCCTCTACATTATCGACAGGTCTAGCTTTCCTAGGCGGAATTCTGACTGTACTCTCACCATGCATCTTACCTATTTTGCCCATCTTAGTTGGGCGATCGCTTCAATCCCATAAGTATGGTCCCTTATCGCTAGTGATGGGATTAGTGGTTGGCTTTGCGGTAGCGGGAAGTATCGTTGGCATCAGCGCAAGCTGGTTGACTGGATTAACAAACTTTCTGCGATCTACCGCCATTGTGGTACTCCTAGTGCTGGGTCTACTAGCTATTTTCCCAACCTTGAGTTACCGTTTACTGAACCTCTTGCCCATCAGCAAATTAGCGAAAGAACCTACACGGAAGGGCTTGACGGGAGAATTTTGGTTGGGGACTCAGTTGGGTCTATTGTGGGTTCCCTGTGCTGGCCCCGTACTGGGGGGAATTTTGGTTCTGGCAGCGGTCGATCGTCAAATCCTCGGTGCATTTGGATTGCTGGTTGTTTTTGGATTGGGGGCCGCAGTTCCCATGCTCATCATTGCCTATGGGGGCCGCAAGCTCACGCAACGATTGCTCAAACTTCGTTCCCACAGCGCTGCCCTCCAGCGAACGGGTGGTGTCATGATTGTAGTAACTGCGATCGCCATTCTGCTGGGTTGGGATATTCAAGTCCAACTTTGGCTGGCACCTTTCTTCCCAAGTCTGCCCCTCTAGCAAATAGAACGTTATCAAAAAGACATTGAGGATTAATGAATCATGGCTTCTTCTTCCATACCTGCCAAACGGTCCAAATCTCCTCCCGCACCCAAGCAAAGGCTTTTTGCAAAAATATTTCACTGGGTTAATATCATTAGCTTATTTGTAATGATGACCAGCGGATTGCAAATCTATAACGCGAATCCAGTCTTTGGCGGGCGTGGGGGTTGGCATTTCCCAGATTTCCTCGTGTTGGGTGGTTGGCTGGGCGGTGGGCGAAATTGGCATTTTGCAGCCATGTGGTTCTTTGCCCTCAATCTACTTTGGTATGGACTCTATATCTTCATCACTCGACGATGGAAAAATCGTTTTGCCAGTTCTTCTGATGTAAAAGCCTTAAAAGCCAGTCAAAACGTCAAACGAAAGAACTATGCCCTACACCGTTTAGTGTATACAGTGATTCTTCCAATTTTGCTACTATCTATTTTTTCAGGTCTAGCAATGTATAAACCCGCTCAATTGCATTGGCTATCCGCACTGTTTAGTAATTGGCAAACGCTTCGTGTCGTTCACTTCCTGGCCATTCCAACGGTCATTATGTTTGTACTCGTCCATTCTTGGCTAGCGCTGAAGGTCGGTAGTATTCGTCTGGTCAAATCGATGTTCTTTTAGAGGTGAACTATGGGTCTATTTGTTCCTAAGCTTGCACTGTCTCGTCGCCAATTACTGCAATGGTCTGCAATTTCTGGCGTCGGCTTATTGATGGGCAGTTGTGATGGAGAACCGTTAACAACGAAGGTGGGGCAAGTCTTTGAACCGCTCAATCAACGCCTTCAAGAATTGCTACTGAGTCAGAATCCCGTGCCAGAATACTCAATGAAGGACATTGAGCCAGACAAACTTTTGATTAATACGTTCGACGCTACCCCTCAAATCGATCCGGCAAAGTTTCAGCTCAAGATTGATGGAGAGGTGAAGCAGCCTTTGCAATTGGGAATGGCGGATATCCAAAAGCTACCGCTAACCTCTATGATAATTCGGCATGTTTGTGTGGAGGGCTGGTCTGCGATCGTGCAGTGGGGCGGGGTCCGATTGCGGGATTTAGCGACCTTAGCGCAACCCAAATCAAGCGCGCGTTATGTCTTCTTCAAATCAGCAGATGGGTACTACGAAAGTTGGGATCTTGCTTCGGCGTTTCACCCTCAAACTCTGATGGCATACCAGAAAAATGGGCAGCTATTATCTGCCGACAATGGTGCGCCGCTCCGTCTGGCGTCGCCCATTAAGCTGGGCTACAAGCAGAGCAAATGGGTGACGCAAATCACTTTTTTGAATGAGCTGGTACCCATGAAAGGCTATTGGGAAGATCTCGGCTATGAATGGTTTGCAGGGATTTAAAGTCGCTTATTGTAGAGACATCATGGATGGAATGGGGGTGCACTCATGGGAGACCAGCCTTAGCAATCTTACAGAGAGTGCGATCGCCCATCGATCGGGTGAGCAAGACCATCCCGTGATTGCCCAAAGCTCAAGCTAATCAAAAACCGTGCGATCGCCTTAATTCAAGTTGGTCAAAGATTGCGATCGCTCCTAACGCAACAATCAGACGATTTTCCCTTACAATCTTCAGCGATCGTGTTTTGAGTAAAGTACACATGGATTTTCCCAGAGCAGACTTGGATAGCCCGTGGAAGCATATTTTGAGGACCTATTTTCCGCAAGCCATGCAATTTTTCTTCCCCAATACCGCTGCCCTGATTGACTGGGAACAACCCTATCAATTCCTGGACAAGGAATTATTGCGAATTACCCGAGAAGCCGAGACAGGCGATCGATATGCCGATCAATTGGTCAAAGTATGGCTATTGGGAGGTGAACAAGTATGGCTATTGCTGCATATCGAAATCCAAAGTCAATGGGAAGCGGGTTTTGCCGAACGAGTCTTTATCTACAATCTGAGAATCTTCGATTTGTATCGCCAAATTCCAGTAAGCCTAGCAATCCTCTGCGATGAGAGCTTGTCTTGGAGACCCCAAAGCTATACCGTCAATTACCCAGACACTCGCTTCAACTTTGAATTTGGGATTGTGAAGTTGCTGGACTGGCGCGATCGCATTGAAGAGCTAGAATCCAGGGATAATCCTTTTGCAATTGTGGTACTGGCCCATCTGAAGGTAATTGAGACCAAAGGCTATATCCAACAACGAAAGGACTGGAAATTCAGATTGACGAAAATGTTGTACGAAAAGGGTTTTGAACGACAACAAATCCTGGACTTATACCGCTTCATAGACTGGATTATAATCTTACCAGAGGTGCTTGAACGGGAGTTTTGGCAAGAATTGCAGACCTTTGAGGAGGACAGAAAAGTGACCTATGTAACCAATGCTGAACGATTTGGCTTTGAGCGAGGGATTCAAGAGGGGCAGACAAAAGGGCAGACAAGAGGGCAGACAAGAGGGCAGACAAGAGGGCAGACAAGAGGGCAGACAAGAGGGGGGAATTAGCCTTTGCCCTTCGGTTAATTACCCGACGTATTGGCCCGATCGCCCCTGTCCAAGAAACCCAAATCCGATCGCTTTCCCTTAATCAACTAGAAGACCTAGGTGAAGCTCTGCTAGATTTCTCTAAGCCCTCTGACCTAGACAATTGGCTCCAATCTCATCAATAAAACCGATCGCGCCTCATGTCCTGAAGCAAAATCAGGCGATCGCTTCTCCGGTGATGGCAAAAAAGTGGAGCTTGGCTTTATCCACGCCCAAACGCATTTTAGTTCCGGTGTGGATATTAGGAGACGAAGGCAACCGTACAATCAAGTACGAAGCTTTATCGCCCGAAGTACTATCTTCTGCCTGAATCATATTGACAGGTGACTCGGCATAGATAATGATCTCATGTCCTAGCGCTTCCACAGTTTTAACTTCTATTTCAAGACAGTCTTCAATTGGGGTATCGGTATGAGCTAGGTAAAACGCTTCTGGACGCAAACCTGCTAGAACTGTTTGATTCCGATACTGCCCCAACTGCTGATATCGATGGACGATCGCAGGATCCAGCGTTAGGGTTTGAGGGCCAAAATGGATCGCTAAGGAACCATTTTCCAAGGGATGCAGTTGGGTTTGAAAAATATTCATGGCGGGACTGCCCATGAACCCCGCGACAAACACATTGGCAGGACGATCGTAGAGATCTTGCGGGGCGGCAATTTGCTGGAGTTCGCCCTTGCGCATCACTGCCACGCGATCGCCCATGGTCATGGCTTCTACTTGGTCGTGGGTGACGTAGACCATCGTTGTGCTGAGTTGCCGCTGCAAGTCCGCAATTTCAGTGCGGATTTGGGTTCTCATTTTGGCATCCAGATTGGAGAGGGGTTCGTCCATTAAGAAGACAGAAGGGTCGCGCACGATCGCCCGTCCCATTGCCACGCGCTGTCGTTGACCGCCAGAGAGTTGCTTTGGCTTGCGATCGAGCAGTGTTTCTAAGCCCAGTTGCTGGGATGCTTTGATGACCTTTTCTTGAATCTTTCCTTTGGGTAGACCTGCCATCCGTAGCGGAAATTCCAGATTCTGTCGGACGGTCATGTGGGGATATAGGGCATAGTTTTGAAAGACCATTGCAATATTGCGCTGCTGGGGTGTTTGGTCGTTAACGATGCGATCGCCAATCCGTAGTTCGCCGTCAGAAATATCTTCTAGACCCGCCAGCATTCTAAGGGCCGTAGATTTCCCGCAGCCAGAAGGACCAACAAATACTAAAAATTCTCCGTCCTTAATGTCGAGACATAGGTTTTTAATAGCTTCGTAGCCATTGGAATAAACCTTATTGACGTTCTGGAACGTTACAGATGACATGATATAAATCCTCAGAATTGTATAAAAACTATTGCGATCGCCCCTTTGTCCGAAATCGATTTTCATCCCAGGCACTGCCAATGCCTTGTATAACCCCGCGTCCAATCAAACCAATCCCTCGGCCCACCACATTAGTCAGAACGTAGACCACCCCACTCCCTAAAAACGAAACAGCAGACCGCAACCGAGGGCGATCGCATCTTGCAATTCAAGGGCTAGGGTAACCGCTAGACGAATGCCTTGGAGCTGCTGAAGTTCTTGGGTACGGGGAGCATAGACGGGGTTTTTCGCAATCCCAGAACCTACCAATCCCCATAAAACATATCGACTTTCAAAAATAGCTTGCGGTTCGGCCACATATTTTTCAAGCCGATATTTCCACGATAGATCGTTGCGAAATCGTTCGATATCTCTTGAAGCAATTAGATTATAGGTATAAAATTTCTGTTTGACTTCTTCAACATCGGCAAAATGATTTAAGAGAGGTTGCATCACCGCATTGGCCATTTGAATGAGGAGGTTATCTAAGAGCATCTCAGCCCTGTACGTGGCTTCTGGAGTGCCAACCTCGCACGTTTGATTGTCAATAATCAATGGAGTTTGAAATAACAGATAGGATAATAGTTCCACCACCTGCGGAATCTTATCTAAGAGCGTGACTGTGACGATATCAGCGTCTTGGAGCAAGACATCAACCACCCCAATATTGCGTTTGTTTCGATCCGTCAACGTGTAGTACTTGCCAAAAAACTCCGTCAGCGATAGTTGCCATACATCCCGTAAGATAACGGACTGCTTTTCTGCTACCTGATGCTGTTGCGTTTGAGAAAAGCGGAGTTCGGACAAACTATTTTCAACCTGACGCAAAACGATGTAGAGTAGCTCTCGTTTTTGGACATCTCGAAGAATATCGATTTCCAAAGGCGTAGAAGTTAGGTTGGTCAGATTTTCCTGGAGTTTGGCAACCGTGGCATCAAATAAGCGTGCTTGAATGGCTTTTGGACTAGCCAGTTGGCGATCGCGCTTGTCTGCGCCAGACCACAATTGCAAACTTTGTCTTGGAGAAAAGTCATCGATCTCTTCAAAACGATCGCGCGATCGCGTTTCTTGGGGTTGCCACAAGCGACTTACGGAACCAACGGGCCGCCGACAACTCCCGCATCCGTCCAGCAAGAATAGCCTTGGCGATCGAGTCTGCCGTTGATGGACTAAAGTGCTGGTATTCGGCCTCTAAATCCCCAAGGGCTGCATCAATATGACGCAATCCAGACCAGTAAAGGTTTTGTTTGACCACGGCCCATACGCTCACCGGACGCTCCACCAGTGCTGAGGGTTGAGTGAGAGAATTGCGGTTTTGATTCAGATCGCTCCAATAGGTGTGCCCAGAGGCAACTTGCTGAATCGCAGTTACGAGTTCTTCAGGGGATTGTCCCTTGAGACAATATCCTTTGATATACCCCTTTAAGGAACTGGGTAACCCAGTCCCGTCTTGAGGAAACCCCAGGATAAGAATGGGTACAGCGGGATATTGAGCTTTCACTTGTTGGCAGAGTTTTAGCGCAGACGCAGCATTGAGGGGGTCTTGCCCAAGACTGAATCCCAAAATTACAAGGTCTATCTTGAGCGCTGGTGTGCGGGAACGTGACGTTTGCGGGTTCTCTAACGCTGCTGTTCCCGCCAAAATCTGTAAAGCCTGTTCGGCTGTACCTGTCTCAGCCGCAAGGTCCAGATTGGGAAGCGAGTCCAACCAGGCCCGCAGTCCTAGCCGGAATACGGGGTCGGGATCGACTAGCAGTAACCGATAAACTGGATTGCTCATATAACCTAGCAACTTGAATGAATTCTAGTCAGTCCTGATTACGGTTGTGGGTCAGGGTTGGGAAAAACAACCCGTAACAAGGGTGGTGCGATGAAGGTGGTAATAATGACCATCATAATGATGGCTGCATTTAATGCATCAGACAGGATGCCGCTAGCCGCCCCCACACCTGCAAACACCAATCCCACTTCCCCTCGGGGAATCATACCGACACCAATGGCCAATCGGTTAATTTTCTCATAACCAAAGACGGCCAATCCCGTAGCAACTTTGCCCAAAATAGCCACGGTAATTAAGAAAATAGCAATGATTAACCCCTCTCGATTGGCCTCAATAAAGGGGTTTAAGACCCCTAAGTTAGTTTTGGCACCCACGGTGACAAAGAAAATAGGGACGGTTATATCAGCAATCGGTTCGATCAGTTCCTCTAGATGTTCGCGTTTTTCGGTTTCATCTAAAACTAAGCCCGCTGCAAACGCTCCCAAAATTGCTTCTAAATGAATGGCAGCCCCAATGTAAGCCATGATCAAGGCAAACACAACCGCTGTCATAATCAGTCCACCTCGGGTTGAAAATAGGTTGGCGACGGCCAAAAAGGCTGTGTTGAAATATTTGGCAAACACAATGGCAATTGAGGTAAAAACCACCGCGCTAACCACTAAATAAGCAATGTTAGAAACATCCACTTCGCCTTTTTTTGCCAGACTGGCCACCACGGCCAAAATCACAATGCCCAAAATATCGTCGGCGATCGCAGCACCCAGAATAATTTGACCTTCCGTGGAACTCAGTTGCCCCAACTCTGACAGCACTTTGGATGTAATGCCAATGCTGGTTGCCGTTAGGGCCGCCCCAGCAAAATGGCTGGAATGGACTGGGAGATGGAATAAGGCGATCGCCCCCACCGTGCCCACCAGAAATGGAATGGCAACCCCCACGGTTGCCACCACTAAGGCTTGGGGGCCAACTTTGACTAATTCACTGAGGTTGGACTCCAAGCCAATTTCAAACAGCAGAACAATCACACCCAATTCCGAGAGTACGGAAATCACTTCACTGGTTGCACTAAAGGTCGGGTTAACGGATTCAGGACTCAGACCATTGGTGAGCTGTAAGAATTGCATAATCAGCGAATGAGTGCCATCCATCCCTTCGCCGGGAAAGACCACGAGGTGGAGCGCAGAAACTCCCACCAGGACACCCCCCACCAATTCGCCCAATACGGGTGGAAGCCCCAGTCTATTGGAACATTCAGCCCCCAACTTGCTAGCACAATAGATAACCACTAGGCTTAGAATGACCCCCAATAAAACCAAAGGCGCTTGGTTTGAGGTCTCAGTTGCTGCGGCCAAAACCATCTGGCGATCGAAGCTGCTGTTCATCAAGACTGCATCCATGCAAGTTTAAGTGTTCGATAATTTGGTACGGCTCTACCATAGGGGATGAAACGAATTTAAGGCAACTACGTTATCAAATGGTTTTATTCGAGACAAGCTTGTAGAAAATACCCATGCAAAATACCCGTCTTAATACTCTACTCGAGGTCAATTTTGGGCGTTTATCCCAATGGGCACACAACCCCTGGAGACGAACCTCCCTGGGCATCATTAGCGTCCTCTTTGGTTTTTTCCTAGCCTCTTTCATTTCCACCACCTTTGGCGCGCGATCGGAATGGGATGTTGTCGTAGCAGGTGTAACTGTTTTTTTGGCAGAATTGGTTAGCCGAGTTTTTTATAAAAGCAGACCGCGAATACTCGCCAATGGAGATGTTGTTCCCCGATCTTTACTACTGACTCTTACAAATGACATTAAGATTGGAGTGATGTATGGCTTGGTACTTGAGGCTTGCAAACTAGGGTCCTAATCTATCTCCCCAATCTAGTTCTAGGCCAAGACGAATATCTTTGACCTATCCTTAGTGCCAGTGGACGCCACACCCTCAACAAACCATTTCTGGAAGACCAAGAATACGATCAGAATGGGCGCAACCATCATCACGCCAAAGCTCATAATGTCGCCCCATTGCAATGGCGGTAGCGTTTGAAAAGAGGCGATCGCCACGGGCAGAGGCCGCACCTGCTCGTCGATGGTGACCATGAGCGGCCAGAGGAAAGACCCCCACTGGGTTAGAAAGGTGAGAATTGTAACGCTGGCAAATACGGGTAGAGAGACTGGGACGATAATTTCAAAAAAGGTGCGGATCGTACCCGCCCCATCGACGCGGGCGGCTTCTTCTAGCTCTTTGGGAAGACCAATGAAGAAGGTATAAATAGGTAGATTGAAAAGCATTGGCAATAAAAGGCAAGATTTGAGCCACGTAGGTATTGCGCCAGCCCAGCAGCGTGACTTGGAAAAACAGGGGAACTGCGATCGCCTCCAAGGGAATAATCATCAGCGCTAGCACCAGCGCAAAGAGCAATGTGCGTCCCCGCCAGCGCAGTCGAGCAAAAGCATAGGCTGCCAATGAATTAACCAGCAAACCTGCAAGAACGATCGCACCTGCGATCAAAAGAGAGTTGAAGAAAAAGCGAGCAAAATCAACTCGCTCAAAAACATCCCAATAGTTTTGGAAGGAAACTTTCTCGGGCAGAAATGCTTTGAACGTGCCTGCCTCTGACAACACCAACTCGTCGGGTTTGAAGCTGCCAACAATCATGAAGACGATCGGTGCAATAAAGAGCAGTGATAGAACGATGAGTAATAAGTAGCTGCTGATAGTACTCAGTCGTCTTCGATCTTTTTGCTGTAATGCTTTGATACTGTTTTTAGTTATATCTTGCATCTTTCAAAATTCCATTAATCCATAACTTGTTCTTCTTTTACCCATACTCGTTGTGCGATCGTAATCGCCAGCACAATGATGAAGAATATCACCGTCATCGCTGCCCCCTTCGCCATCTTTTGCTGCTCGAACGCAGCTTTGACAACTTCATACATTACCGTTGTAGTGGCGTCATTGGGACCGCCTTGGGTCATAATTTGGACTTGGTCGAAAAGACGAAAGGACAAAATAGAGGTCACTAACATGACAAAAATGAGAGTATTGCGCAGTTGGGGGAGCGTAACAAACCGGAATTGATTCCAGACATTGCTCCCGTCAATTGCTGCTGCTTCATATAAGGTGGATGGAATAGCCTGCAACCCTGCCAACATAATCACCATCTGGAATCCAACGCCCTGCCACAGGGACAGCAACATGATGGACGGTAACGCGAAGATGGGGTCGCGCAGAAAATCTCTCGGTGCCCAGAGCCCGAAGGTAACAAAGTCCAGAAACGCATTCATCATGCCGTTTGTGCCAGGGGCATAAATCACGGTCCAAATGACGGCAACCAGGGACATTGGAAAAACAACGGGCATAAAGAAGAGCGTGCGAAACAAGGCCATTCCTTTGAGAGGACGATTGAGAAGCAATGCCAAAAGCGAGGGCTAAAGCAGTTTGGACGGGGACGACAACTAAAAGCAAAAAGACCGTTGTTGAGCAAAGCTTGGCGAAAACTGGGATCGAGCCAAATTCTGCGATATTGCTCCAGCCCCAGAAACTGAAGGGGTAAAGGAGATCCTAGGCGCAGGTTGGTGAAGGATAGGGCGATCGCCAACATAAAGGGCAGGGCGATAAAAAGAAACAACCCTCCCAGTGCAGGGGCAGCCATGATGAAGGCCGCACGAGTATCATCTTTTACTTTTTGAGAATGGGTCATGGGTTTAAGTCCCGAATGACAGCAGGTAAGGATTCCAGAAAGGGAATCTCGTCACTATAGCGCTCAGGGTCTCCGAGCAACAGGGCTAACGTCTGGGTATCCTTGGTTATCTTGAATATCCAGATCGATCGTCGTAACCGCTTTATTTAACGCCGTTTTGACCTCAAGACCGTTGCGAATATTGGCAAAGGCTTCTTGAAAGGCGGAAGTAATGACGGGATAGGCGGGGGTTTGAGGGCGCGGGACGGTTTGACCCGCTAGGAGTTGAGCCGCAAATAGATGGAGCGGACCACTGGGGGAATACAGTTGGGACTGCGCGATCGCAGTTTTTGTCCCTGGTACGGCACCGTTAGCGTCTGCCATTGCAAGAACTTCCTTAGGTTGCAATAAAAACTCCAGGAAGCGCATGGCAAGTTTTGGGTTTTTGCAATTTGCCGTAATCCCCCAATTCCAAGAACCCTGGCCCGTTTTGGAACCGTTACCAAAGTTGGGAAGAGGCAAAACCACTAAATTTTTTCCAAGTGCTTTGGCATAGTCTTTGTAAACCCAGTGACCGACCCAGGAAAGGGCAACTCTCCCGCTAGCGAAGGCTGCATCATCGATATTGGGGTCTACATAGCCTTTTTGAATCCACGTCTGCACCTGTTTCATGGCAGCTACAGAGGCCGGATTATTCAAGCTTCCATCAGTAGATTGGTAGTTGCTGCGCCGGATCAGATCTCCGCCAGCGGATTGCAGAATAGGCGAAAATCCATAGGTGAACCACTCGCCCCGATAGTTGAGCTTGAGGTCTAAGACTTGGCGATCGCGGTCTTTTTGAGCGAGTTTAGCTAGAGCCCGATCGAATTCTGAGAGGGTCCAAGCATCTTTATTACCCTTAGGAATCCGAACGCCTGCCGCTTTCAATTGATTGCGATGAGCGTATAAACCCAAGCCGGAGTCAAAGGTGGCCACAGAATAGAGACGTCCCTTGTAAGTACCTTGTTTAAGGATAGAAGGGAGTAGATCCTGTTGAACTTTTTTTGAGATAAGATTATCGATGGGGATGAGGTTTTGCTGCCAAACGTAGTTGTAAACGAATGGCCCATCAAATTCCAGAATATCTGGCAAGTCTTTGGATAGAGATGCGGCTTGAACTTGAGCGTTGTAAGCGCCTTCAGGGATGAACGTTACTTCGATCGGGGTTTGTTTGTGGGATGCATTGAACCGTTTAACCTGTTGCTCTATGACCTGACGTTCTGATTCTTGGCCGGAATGGACCCAGAGTTGTAGGGTTCCTTCTTTGATAACAGGTTTATTACAACCGCCCAGTGTTAGGAGTAAAGGGGCAAGTAAACTTAGACAGTGAAAATGTTTGAGCATGATGTCTCTTGTCTGCAAGGGTTGAGGTCTTGGAGATCTTGAGTCGTCCTTTGTTACTGAA
>JAAURS010000412.1 GCA_012032135.1 Acaryochloridaceae cyanobacterium RU_4_10
TGTTTTTAGACTTTCTGAGTCGATTCATACTACTTTTACGCTTTCTTTCTCTTCACAACTAATCCTATTTCCCTCAATTTGGCAAAATTTTTAACTTCTGATATTTATCATGAATAATGCAGGCTAGGCGCTCTGCCGTCGTCAGATACGCTGGGCTATCAAGAATTAATTCACCGTTGTAGTAAGCCGCACCAACGGGTACACAGTCCTCCACAACCTCCGCAAAGTCTGGGCAGGGCGTTTGCGTTGGCCCGGACGGATGCACTGCACAGACCAAAAACTCATCGCCCAAGTAGCCGCTGAAGCGCTGGCAGCGATCGCATTCCTTTCTTGTTGTCATACTCAACGCCTTCCACGACTGCGAGTATAACTTCTCACATGAGTTCCGTTTTTGCGAGTATACGATCTGACGCGTACGCTACCCGAACTCGATCTATACCCGCCACTATAAGATCCATAACCTGAATAACCGTCACTATAATTAGAGGTAGAACTACTGAAATCTTCTTGCTTTTGTTGGGCGGCAGCAATTTCTTTTTCGTATCCCGTGCCAAGCGGACTCCACTGTTCTAAGCCTTTTAGGGCATTTTGAGCGTTCCTCTGGATCTCCTCATTTTTTTTCTCTGAGATGGCTCTTCTTCTGTTGAGATCGTTTAAATAGGCTGCCTGCTTTTGATAAAACTGGAAAGCAAATAACCCAGACATTCCAAGCAAGATTGCAAGAAATAATAAAAAGCTAATTTTAAGACCGCACATTTTTCTAGGTTTTCTTGTCATAGAGACATTCCTAGAGTGGCTATATTGATTCATTGTATGATACTTATTCGATAATAATTGTATCTTGAGTTTTTAAGCTCAGCTTCTATCTCAGGATCTCTCTTTGAATACATACAATAAAATTTTGAACATACATTTAACTTAAATTATCTAAAGCAGAAATCAAAACCGTAAATCTACTTAAATTTCAAGAGTGTCAAACTATTCCGTATTCTAATGACCTTAATAACCGCTCAAAAAACTGGTATCACCATCCGCCTCAACGATACCCAACTCGGTTACCTAGCTTACCGCTTTCCAGAGCTTGACCCAGAGGATGCCCTCGTTCAGCTTCTGGAGCGCGATCGCATCCGCACCATCCGCAGAGCCGATCGCAAAGTTGAAGTGTTGCAGGTGCAGAACCATACGCCATTGGTGGAGCCAGAACCAGACATTCCGGTTCCACTTGAGCCTGAAAACCCCATTGGTGCCTTGCAGGAGTATTGCCAACAAAAGCAATTTCCAATGCCCATTTATAGCTTTGACTCGGTAGAAAACGGGTTCTCCTGCACAGTCAAAGCCTTGGGTCTTTCGGCTTCTGCTACGGCGGGGTCCAAGAAGATTGCTAAAGCAGAAGCAGCCACTATGCTGTTGGAGAAGCTTGGGCAAGCGCGGGTTGATGCGGTGGGGTGCGATCGGGCGTAGGGTTAAGATTGGTTTGCTTAATAATTAAAAATTGACTAATGAAATTAATCTCAAAACTCAATGTTTTCATTTCATTATTTACAGTCACCTTGGCTCTGATCTGGTTTCTAGGAAATCAAATTCGGGTACAGGGTCAAACCCAAACACCTGTAAGAGAACCCGTGACCGGAAGCTGCGAATGCCCATACGATCGTACTTCAGCAGGGCGGCTGTGTGGCGGTAATTCTTCGTATTCTCGGGCAGGGGCCGCGTCAAAGCCAGTCTGTTATTTAGAAGATGCTCCTCAACCCGCACCTTCACCTACTGTATCGCCGTCGCCCACGACTTCCCCCAGTCCGACAGTATCACCAACCCCTACTCCCGCATCAACTTCAATCCACTTGAAGTTTGGCAATCCAACTAACGCAACGTCGGAACTGACTAGCTCTGACAATTATCTGATGACCAAGCCCCAGTATGCTTTATCTTATAACCGGAGTAAGGGTATTCCAAATTGGGTGAGCTGGCAGCTCAACTCGACTTGGTTGGGCGATGCCCCACGCCAGGATGATTTTCGTCCCGATGCAAGTCTTCCAACTGGCTGGTATAGGGTCACACCCACAGACTATACCAACAGTGGATTCGATCGCGGTCACATGACATCCTCAGAGGATCGCGGTGGAACGGTTGAGGACAACTCAGCAACATTTTTAATGACTAATATGATTCCGCAGGCTCCAGACAACAACAGAGGGCCGTGGGTATATTGGAGAATTACTGTCGCGACTTAGTGAGGCAGGGCAAGGAGCTTTACATTGTAGCTGGTGGAATGAACGAAGGAGGGGTAGGTGAAAAGGGAGCTATGACATCACTTACTGGGGGTAAAATTTCCGTGCCAGCAAGCACTTGGAAAGTTGTTTTAGTATTGGATTCTCCTGGAGCGCAAGTAACTGAAGCAACACGAACGATCTCGGTAATAATGCCCAATGCACAGGGTGTTAGGACTAGAAAGTGGCAGGATTACAGGGTCTCAGTAGATCAAGTGGAGAGCTTTGGATACAACTTTTCTCTGAGATTCCAGAGAATCTTCAATCTGTTATTGAGGCAAAAGTCGATAATTTGTGATCAGGTTGCCACAACTTTTGTAGACAATCCCACCACATCTAAATTCACCATTCCCACAACATAAGCATCCAACTCGAACTCACCAACCTTGAAGACTTGTAAGTTTTCAAGGTTGTTCTTTAAAAGTTCAACAAGTTTTAGAAATTTTTGGACATTGGCTTTTTCAGTTTCACCATGCCAGTCCTCCTCTTTGACTGCTCTGCGGAAAAAAGTATCCACGTCCGTTTCCTGAACTGGAGTACCTTCTGGGTGACCCGATACCGCAAGCAGATCCACTGATGAGAAATTTTCTTTGGCCTGCCCACGCCAAACTAGTCACATCAAAGGGGTATTCTCCTTCACTGCCGAAGAGGAGACCTTCTGTAGCTTCACTTAATTTTTGGGCGATACTTTCAGTTTTGTCCATGATTTTATGGCCGCAAGTTTCTGGTTTAAGCGATTTTAGCCCAGTACGCACTCTGGCGCTCCTGACGATTTACCAAGGGATCGGCTGGCGATCGCGAAAGAATTGTCCTGTTGGTGAACCATCGGGTAGGGTTGCCAGCCAGACAATCGTGTCAACCCCCTCTTCTATCTCGCGATGGGCATTGGGTCCACCCATATCCGTTCGCACCCAGCCAGGACAGACTGAATTCACTAGAATATTCATTCCCTTGAGTTCATCGGCAAAAATTCGGGTGACGGCATTTAATGAAGTTTTCGAGAGGCGATAGCAGGATAACCACCATTCATGTCCGATAACTGGCCCATGCCAGAAGAAACATTGACGACTCGACCGTAGCCTTGTAACTGCATGAGGGGAATCAACGCTTGGCAAAGTTGC
>JAAURS010000413.1 GCA_012032135.1 Acaryochloridaceae cyanobacterium RU_4_10
GGCTATATTTGAATTCAAGCCAATCTCTCCGAACCGTCTTGGGACTCAAAGCGTGGAAAACCTGAAAATTCGCCCTCACATGGTGGGATTAATTTACTATTCCTTCCGTATCATGAGCGGGATTGGTTTTTCCTAGCAGGTCTGATGCTGTGGAGTACTTTGCAATGGCTCTTGGGCAACCTATCCACTCAAAAAATCACCCAACAGAAATGGTTGCTACGGGGCTGGATTTTTGCAGCCCCCTTGGGCTATATCGCAGTTGAAGCAGGTTGGATCGTGCGTTGCGTAGGACGGCAGCCTTGGGCGCTCTACGGACAAATTCGTACCGCAGACGCAGCCTCTCACGTTCCAGCGGGGAATGTCCTCACTTCTTTATCCTTGTTTGCTGCAATCTACTCAATTTTGTTTGTTTCAACGTTGTACTTTGGCAGTCAGATCCTCCGCAAGGGACCCAATTTAGAACTTCCAGTTCCTGGATTGGACGATCGCCCTGCTGTGGAAACGACTCCCGCAGAATTTGTTCCAGACCACCGTCCCGTCGAAGCACAACAGTAGGAGGACTAATGGACGCACTCTTGCATTTCCTACCCCAGGTCTGGTTTGTGATTCTGGGATTATTCCTCTTCCTTTATGTCATGTTGGATGGGTTTGATTTAGGGGTTGGCATTTTGTCGCTGACCAGTTCTGATGAAGAACGGCGCAGCCTTTTAATGACCAGTTTGGGCAATGTTTGGGATGCCAATGAAACTTGGCTGGTGGTGATGGGGGGTGCATTATTCGGTGCATTTCCCCTCGCCTATTCCACTATTCTGAGCGCTTTATACATCCCCATCTTCATGATGATTTTTGGGCTCATTTTCCGAGCAGTCGCCTTTGAATTTCGGGAGCATTCCAATCGCAAGCTATTTTGGAATTTTGCTTTTGGGGCCGGAAGCTTCATGGCAGCCCTAGGACAAGGATTTGCCCTAGGAAGCGTCATTGAAGGAATTGCCGTAGATGAGGCAGGTCATTTCATCGGATCGACTTGGGATTGGCTAGATTGGCGATCGCTCCTAGTCGCACTCACGCTGATTCAGGGGTATGTTCTGATTGGTTCCACGTACTTAATTCTAAAAACAGAGGGAGAACTCCAAAAAACTCACTTCCGTACTGCCAAACTAGCTGCGGTTACCACTTTGATTGGCGCAATTGCAATCACCATTGCTACGCCTGTCTTTTATGAAACAGCCCGAGCGCGCTTATTTAGCCCTCCACTGCTCTATATCTTTGCCGCTATCCCGCTAGTCGGTTTGTTGTTGGTGTGGTTGTTGCTTCGCAGCCTTAACCTTGAAGAAGAACGCACCCCCTTTATCTGGACCATTCTGATTTTTCTGTTGACCTTTATTGGGTTGGGGCTGATTGTATTTCCCTACATCATTCCCACGCAAATCACGATTTATCAAGCTGCTGCTGCACCCAGTGCGTTGGTATTCATGATTGTTTTTGTTGGGTTTTTAATTCCTATCATGTTGTTCTACAACATCTATCAATATGTTGTGTTTCGAGGAAAAGTGGTCGGGAGTGCCTACGGTGATTGAGCGCGTTTGGCTCATTTTGCTATTTAGGGCTTTCTGACCGAAAATCCTTGACGACTGTCGGATGATTTTGCAATTTGAACTTCAAACTTAACCCGATCGGTCCGTTTTCCAACTTTTACTTCAAGGCTCCATTGACCCACTTGCATCGGCCAAAATAGCGAAGGATCGGATGTGGTAGAGAGTTGTTTGCCATTGAGCCGCCATTCTACGGGTTGGCCGTCAGTCCCTGCAAGTTTGAATTCTAACCGTTCGAGAGGTTTCTCCTTGACAGGTTCTCGCATTAAAAAGTAGTCACCATTGTGGGGAGATAGAATTCTTAAGGTGCCAGAAGCAAGCTTTGCCAAAGGTTTTGAAGCCAGCCATTCGTTGTATTCCGGCGGTAGATTGAGTTGATATTGAGGTATCTTGCTAGGATTGGCAGGTGCAGACTCTTGGTGCGCAGCTATCGCTTTAAAGAACGAATCTGTTTGGTTTTGGTATGCTGCCAAGTCTTCGGGATAAAAGTATTCTCGGACGACGGTGGGACAAGCGGGCGTTGGCTTCTTGCCGGAAATCGCGCAAATGGGGCGTTTGACTAGTCCTGGCGGGGCGGGAAATGCCTTGGGTTCGCGGTGTTCGTGGAGGTGGAGCATGATGCGATTCCACAGCGGTGCGGCACCCGTCACACCCGATACATTTTGCATTGCTTCGCCATTGAAATTTCCGACCCAGGTTGCAACGGTATAGTCAGCGGTATAGCCAACCGTCCAGGTATCGCGAAAGTCTGAGGACGTTCCGGTTTTGACGGCACTGGGAAACGGCAGGCTCAATAACGAATCAACACCGAATGCTTGAGCGCGAGCAAAGCGATCGCTGAGCATATCTGTCATTAAAGCCCAAGAGGCAGCATTGGGCTCAAGCAAACTTTGCGGTGTTGTGGAACCCTTAAGACCAGAAGAAACTACCTTTAACTCTAACGGATTGCCCTGGTTGGCAAGCGTCAGATAGGCCCGTGCGAGTTCCCAGAGCGTAACTTCCCCGCTGCCTAGGGTTAATCCCAGACCGTAATGCTCAGGGGGATGGGTGAGGTGCTCGAATCCTAATTGACGAAGATAGGTCAGAAAGTTAGGGACGCCAACTTTTTCCAGTAGCTTTACCGCAGGCACATTGAGGGAGTTAGCCAAAGCAATGCGAATCCGCACGGGGCCTTGAAATTGCTCGTGGTAATCGACGGGGCGATAGAGCCGCGCTCCTGGAATGGCATAGGCGATCGGCACATCAGCCAGGATAGTATTGGGGCGGATTTGCTTTTGTTCTAGGGCGAGCTGGTACAGGAAAGGTTTGAGAGTCGAACCCGGCTGGCGCAAGGCTTGGACACCATCGTTGCGGCCTTGTTCTGCGGGCGAAAAATAATCGGTCGAACCCACATAGGCCAAGATTTCACCCGTTTTATTGTCAATGACGAGGGCAGCGGCTTGATGCGCGTTATGGACTGATAAGGTCTGAACGATCTGCTGGGCTTGGGCTTCGACAAATTGTTGGAGGGAACGATCGAGCGTGGTGCGAATTTGGGCGGGATACTCTTTAGGTAGATGGTGCGCGATCCAAAAGAGGAAGTGGGGAGCCGCTAAAATACCTTGTTGCCTGGGTTGCAATACAACCGATTCGGCTAAGGTCTGCTGGACTTGAGCTGGAGTAATGGTGCGATCGCGGACCATCTGCTCCAGAACGTAGCGCTGCCGTTGTTTGAGTGCGGGTAAGCGATCGTAGGGGTTGAGTCGGTTCGGATCGTTGGGGGAGTGCGGCTAACAGGCTGGCCTG
>JAAURS010000414.1 GCA_012032135.1 Acaryochloridaceae cyanobacterium RU_4_10
CAATGACGGTGATGAACTTCAGGGGTCTATCCTATTATGCCCATTTTGAGAAAAAAATAGTTGATTTATCGGGTGTACAGCTTTATAAAGATTTTGGGAATCCTTGAGTTACAAACTCAAATAATCACACCACCAGCAGGGATATTCGCTGTATTCTGATGGAAGTTGTTTGGCGATCGCAGGGCTAACCGAAGGGATGCTGCGAGCGCAGGGAACCGACCTGAATCGCCTGACAGGTACCTATAAACAGCAATACGGTTTCAGTTCGGAAATGCGCGCTATGTCTCGTAAGCAGTTGATTGTTGCACAATCACAGGCTGAGAGTGTGAAGCAACTGGTAGAGACTGTTAATCGACAAGCTGAAACCAATGCACGACAGTTCCAACTACTGGAAACTCTTATTGGGAAACTGTAAGGCGATCGAAAGTCTAAAACCCTTTTAGGGATTGAAACCACTAGCAAAGCTATCACCTACAATAGTTTTGCTAGTGTCTGATGGATGCGATCGCTAGGTTTTTGAGGATTGGGTGATTTTCCAGCCTGGAGTAGCCATTGTCCTCAGCCTTTCCCCAGTTGAGAATAGGCAAGAAAATCCACAAAACTTAATTTTAATTTTATATTCTTCGCAAGAAAGACATGTAACTTATGCAAATCTCATTGATTTCCAGACCGTCAACTCACTAGGATATTGATCGAAGCTCAACTCTACTGGGTTCTTCAATGCAAGGGTTTGAAGCACAGTGCCAACTCTTAGAACTCGATCGCACAGCATCCCTGGCTGACATTAAGCAAGCCTACAAAGACTTAGTGATGGTCTGGCACCCCGATCGATTTACCCATAACGCTCGGCTGCGTCAAAAGGCAGAAGCCAAGCTGAAGCAGTTTAATGATGCCTATGAATATTTAAAGCAATGGTATGACGCGCCCAGACAGGCCCCAGGAAATCGCGTCCCGCAAGAGTCAACACCGCCACGTTCCAAACCTTCCAACCACAATCCATCGCCCCCCAAAACAGACCCACAGAGATCGCCCCATTCACCGCCGCCCCACGTAAAAACAAGCGGACTTTATATTACCTTTGCCCATGCAGAGTATGTGTTGAAGCATTATTGTTTTAAGCGCTTGGGAAGCGCAGCTCATCCCGAGTATCAAAGCGGTCCCTTCGTCTTGACCGTATCTAACGACCCGCTAGAGCTAATGCTTTCTGTTCCCTGTCATTCTTTGCAGGGCTTCGATCGCATTTTGCTCTCTATTCCGTGCAAGTCAACGGGACATTTTTGCCAAGCAGAAGCTCAGCAATTGTTGCAGCTTCTGCAAATCCAGACTTAGTCTTAAACTAGGCTTGCGCCAATTCAATGAGATTCCCATCTGGATCGGGGACAAAGAGGGCTGCGCGACCAGAGCTACTGACTTGAAAGGAATAGTCTAAAGTTTGAAGGCGTTGCTCGATCGCCTCTAAATCTTCCACAGCAAAAGCAAGATGGCGGTTCCGTCCCCATTTTTTCTCATTGACTCGATCTTCAATACGCTTTGGAGCCACAATGAGATGAAGCTGGATAGACCCAATTTGATACCATTGCCCCGCAAAAGATAGGTTGCGGTCAGTTCGTTTTAACCCCAAAACTGTTTCATAAAACGTTTGAGCTGCATCTAGATCTGTCACTAGCAGCGATGCATGGAGGAACTGGGTAACCGACATACTTCAACATCCAAAATGAAAGGTTAAGACACTTGCGATCGCAACACTACCCGTTGCAAGACTAATGCAACCACGGCGGCACCCGAACAATCAATCAAAACATCAGTGAGTAAAGATGTTCGTCCAGCCTCAAAAAGTTGATGAAATTCATCGGAAATCGCAAACACAATGGAGCAAAGTAACGCATAACGCACAGCTTGAAGAGAATGCTGCCCCAAACTGATAGACCAGGCAAAGTAGCCCAATAGTGTCAAGATGGAATACTCCGTAAAGTGAGCCATTTTACGAACGACAAAATTTAATTGAGCCAGATCTGCGTGAGAAAATTGTTCTCTGATAAAGGGCACAAGCGACAAAAGTTTTTCTAACCCCGATTGAGTTTCTTGTCCTCCCCACCCTTGGGTGGAGAAGTAAAACATGAGTCCCATCCAAGCTAACCACCCGAACAATAATAGACTCCGACGCATCGGCATGAGTTCGTTCAACGTTTGTTACTCCAATTCAGTTTTTTAACTCGTTGGTTTACCTTAGCAAATTCAATTCTCGTATTGATTTGAAGCTTTTTGGTGAAATATGTAACAGTGTTCAATGGTGCTGTTCTAAATCTCCAATATGTTCAATGTGCGGATCGAGGGATTGCCTTGGGTATCAGTTCAATTCAAAGTGGCTATAACTCAATGGAGAAGAGTAATACAGGGGCTAATCTGTCTGGGGCTGATGGTGGGGATATCCATCGTTTCCGTCCCTTCTGCGATCGCAGCATCCGGCGAAAGTGCCAGCAACGTTCAGGCTGAGGTGAATGAACTCTTCGATCGAGCATTTAAAGCGACGAGTCAGGGTGATTTTGAATCCGCTGAAACCTATTGGAGCAAAATTTTAGAACGCTACCCTCGCAATGCAGCGGTATGGAGCAATCGCGGGAACGCGCGGGTCAGTCAACACAAACTCCAAGAAGCCCTAAAAGACTACAACCAGTCCATTGCCCTCGCACCAGACCAACCCGATCCTTACTTAAATCGAGGAACGGCCCTTGAGGGTTTGCAGGATTGGCAAGGTGCGATCGCAGATTACAATCGCGTCCTTGACTTAGACCCTCAAGATACTGCTGCCTATAACAACCGAGGCAATGCTCAAGCGGGTTTAGGGAACTGGGACGCCGCCCTTGATGACTACCAACAAGCCACCAAACTCAACCCTGGGTTTGCGATGGCTCGCGCAAACACGGCATTGGCCCTTTACCAAGTGGGACAAACAGAAGAAGCCATTCATCAATTTCGGACATTACTCCGTCGGTACCCACAGTTTGCCGACATTCGTGCTGCCTTGACAGCAGCTTTATGGGCCAAGGGACAACACGGCGAAGCTGAAAGTCAATGGGTTGCTGTTATTGGTCTAGATTCGCGCTATCGCGACTTAGATTGGGTCAAAACCATCCGGCGCTGGCCGCCCCAATTGGTGAATGCCCTAGAGCAGTTCCTGAGTCTGACCAGCCAAAAAAGCATACGTTAAAGCAATGAGAGGCCGTTTGAAAAGCCTTCGGTCATGACCATACTCCTTCAGATCCCCCCTAGCCCCCCTAGCTCTTTCAGAGCGGCTACGCCAAGAAAAAGGGGGGAAATAGACTCAAAGTCCCCCTTTTTAAGGGGGATTTAGCGATTATCTCAT
>JAAURS010000415.1 GCA_012032135.1 Acaryochloridaceae cyanobacterium RU_4_10
GCTAACAGGCTGGCCTGGGCTAGATTGAGATCGCGGGCCGAGATTCCGAAGTAAACGCGAGCCGCAGCTTCTACGCCGTAAATGTTACCGCCCATGGGTAGGCGGTTGATATAAGTCTGAAGAATCTCTCTACGATCCATGCCAGCGCCCAATCGCCAAGCGGTCCAAATTTCCTGAAGCTTTCCTATTGGGGTAGAAGGTGTGGGGTCTACCATCCGGGCAAGCTGCATGGTCACAGTTGAAGCGCCGCTGACGATGCGACGGGCTTGGAGTGCTTCTGCGATCGCCCGTCCTATTGCCTGTAAATCCAAGGGGCCATGCTGAAAAAGCGCCGATCTTCCGCAGCCAGAATGGCATGAATAAAATGGGGCGAAACTTTGTCTAGGGGGATGGTGGCCGTATGGTTTTGGTCGCGGGTTAGGAGCGTGCCGAGGGGGAGGTTGTTGCGATCGCTAAATTCGATCGCTTGGTCGTCTTGGCGAAGGGTTTCTGCGTGGATGGGAGCGAGGTAGGGCAGTGCTCTGATGAATAGCAGGAGGCAGATTCCAATGCCAGTTGTGCGGCAAAGCCATTTTTGGCAGTGATTTAGCTTTTGCCATTGTTCTATTAACGGATGCAGCAGCGGTTTCACACTAGGTCACCCATAACGGATGCTGAGCTTTACTGTAACTGAGATCTTGCAGCAATCTCAATACCCCTATCCAGATAGGGTTTGGAGAACAATTTCAAAACCAAATTGTGCCGCAATATGCTCACTAAGCCGAATCTGCCTGAGCAACTGAAACCAGATAATGGAAGGGAATAAAGTTTCTAGCGTCAATCGACAAGTTTCTTTCCAGTTGAGCACAGGAGGCCATGCCCATTGGTCAATCCAGTGTGCTAAGACATAGGCAATCACACAGAGAACGAGCCAGCGATAAACGCCTAACTTGGTCCCTTGACCAAAGCAATGCAAGCCAAACTGATGCTTAGCAGTTTTGAAAAAGCCCTCAATCGCCCAACGCTTGCGACCCAACAGAACCAGATAGGCACCTGAATAAGGATAGCTAGAAGCGACAAAGCGTAATTCGCGTTTACCATCAGAACGTTTGAGCCAAAACCAAGAGAGCGTCAGCGCATAGTCCAATCCCTTGAGATAGACTTGCAATCCGCGTCGGGCGTGACGGTAAAGGTCTTTAAGCGCACGACCATCTTGGAGGGTGCGATTGGCTCTCATCCCCACAATCGGACGCCAGTGTCGTCGGTGTACTGCATTGAGAAACTCAACGGTGCCAAATTCCGTATCGGCTTGGACCAAAACCACGCGTCCCCCGCACAGGGATGGGGGAACATTTGCCAACAATTTACAGGCTAATTGAGCCGGACTCGCATATCCCTTGCCGCGCCACACCCGCAAACTCCACGGTACGCGCCATTGGCCCACCACCAGGTAGAGCACCACCAGGTGCAAACCGCGCTTGCCATTGAGGATTCTCACCCAAGGGTCCGGTTTATCCGAATCTGGCATAGGGGTGCTCAAATGCCAAAACTTCCCTGTTTTCTCCAAGGTGCTCAGGTCAATCAGAATCCGTACAGGAGTGCTCGGATGGGGCAGATGAGACAGAATTTGCCCTAAGACGTGACGTCGGGTTGTCCGTATCACTTCGCGAGTTGACCAGTTATAGCGATTGAGAAATCGGCTCAACGAGCTAGCCGATTTAACCTGGGTCTGTTCCGGCAACGCATGACCTTGAGCATCCAAAAACAGACCCAATAGGGCATTGAGGCTGGCTTTTTGATAAACGCTAGGCATTAGCACTAGGAGGCTATACACTAGCCCTTGGGCGTGTTGAAGGATGGTTTCCATTACCGTCTTCTGTATTGTTACTACGCCCTTTCTTCCATCTTTTTGCGCCTTTGGCAAACCCTCTTACTGAAAATGGTGCAAGATCTGAGTTAGGAAAAAAGTTTAAGGCAAGTGGTCGAGACCTACTCGGTTCTGGTACCGCAGCAAGTCAGTTAGGACGTGCCCATCAGCTCCAAGCTAAAGTAATCCCAGCTTCGCACGGCTACAAAGCCTTGAGAAAAGACGACTTGCTATTTTATGGCAATAGTTCAAAAATCCATCACGTTGCTATTTATGCGGGAGGAGGTCGCATCTATGAGGCTCCACAATCTAACATGCGAGTACATTTAGCATCTACTTCCCGTCATCGGGACTACTATGCAGCAATGAGGATTCCCTTTTAAATCCACAAAAAGAAACACCGCAAAACCAAAAAACTGCACAAGCACAACCACGACTTAAACCGCGAGCAACGGAAGCGATCGCACCAAAAACTTGAAACACCTTGGACGCAGAAAGTCCACAGAGGCCACAAACCCCGAAAACGCCAAGTAGAAATGCATCGGGTCAAAGGTCGTCGCATGGAACTCTACCCGATTCCTCAGCACAACCTCAGCAAGCCAATCAGGCGGACTTATCTTCGTCAAGGAGGTTTTTATCCTACCAGCCCCAAACAACTCCCGTGTAATTTCAGGAACCGTACACTATTCCAACCTCGACTCAGACCACACAGCGCCCCTCACCGAAACTTTAGACCCTCCGTTCCCCGTTCGCATCGAGTGCATCGAATGCATAGACGGCGTTGATAATCGCTGACTACGAGTGAGGCGTTAGTCTAGCGAACACTAGACTAACGCCTTAACTTCATCACTGTTAGCCCTCTCATTACGATCGCTTCTAGGATCTCGTGATAGCGTTAATTTGGGTAATCGTGCCTTTATGTTTCTGTACATAACCCAATGAAGAACGCTTTTCTATGTTGTTTTGGTGACAAACGCCAATTCAAATCTGAAGTGCAACAGGTGCTGATGGATGCGAACAAAATACTTCGTAGGGTGTTCGATAGTCAAGGGATTTTCTCGGTCTGTGATTGATTAAATCGACTGCATGTTTTAGTGCTTCTGGCTTCACAGTTTTGAAGTTCGTCCCTTTAGGAAAGAATTGTCTGAGTAACCCATTGGTATGCTCATTTAAGCCTCGCTCCCAAGAATGATACGGATTAGCGAAGAAGCAAGATAGTCCCAAGATGTCGGCGAGTGTTTGATGTCCACTGAATTCTTTGCCATTATCAAAGGTCATTGTTTTGCGAAATGTGCTGCCAATTTGCTCAAACAACCCAAGGGTGACCTGATTGATTTGTTGTACGGTCTTGTTCTTGGCTAGCCCTGCGAGTAAAAACTTGGACGCTTTATCCACATGGGTGACGATCGCTCCAATGTGACCCCCCCCCAATGACGGTATCGCTTTCCCAATGCCCTATCTCTGTCTTCAAGTCTGCAACGGCAGGTCGATGCTCAATCCCAACCCGACCTGGAA
>JAAURS010000416.1 GCA_012032135.1 Acaryochloridaceae cyanobacterium RU_4_10
AATACCGCCTGCGAGATAGGTATCAATTATCTTTTGCCTTAAGTCAACCGAGTAGGGTTTCATTTCTGTAAACTAAATATAGTAATCAGTATTCTATTTGTACCTCATTAGGTCGGGAAACGCTATAGATGCTTCTTCATTCATAAATATATCGCTCCATAAACTCCTAGCGATTTAACTTGATGGTGTAATTTCAATCCGTTGTAGTACTGAATAACGATCGCCACAAATTTGCACCGAATGCCCTCGCTTGCGATCGCCCACTTCAGCAAAGCAGACTTTTGGTATTGCAAGCAGATTAGCGGTCAACATAGTAATCAGGTCTACCATAATCATTTTCTTGAACATCGCCCATCAGTTTGGCTCAGGTTAATTTTTATCTGTCAAAATTTTATAATCAGCTTAACAATTCAGTCAAACAACCGAGTTTTTCGTCAATATCTCGATTGATGCAGGGTTTGAGACTGAGATCGTGTGTTTGGGGCTGTTGTCTGCGATCGCGTTTTTGGGGCTGGGCGATCATCTTTGCAGCTTCTCCGCTCGAATACTGTAGACTCTGGGTACGAAACTTAGCGATCGCTCAGAAAAACAGACGCCTACGCCAGCATCCTTACATTCATGGGTCTATTTTTGAGGTCATCCGATCTAAAATTAAACTAGCTTCTCATTTTGAGCAACTTTTTTATGAGTATGGTTCAAATCGATGTTCCTAACGAAGTCCTGATTAGTTTGAAAGAGTCTCCTGAGACAATATCGCAGGAATTATCCATCCTGGCAGCCGTTAAGCTGTTTGAATTAGGCAAACTTTCCTCAGGACGAGCTGCTCAATTAGCAGGAATGTCAAGGGTCGAATTTTTGAATGTTCTCGGACAGTATCATGTTTCACCATTTGCTCTCACTGCTGAAGAGTTAGAGCATGATATCGACAATGCCTAAACAGTTTGTCATTGTTGATACCTCACCGTTACAGTATCTGCATCAGGTAAACTGCCTAGACTTACTCCAAAAGCTTTATAGCAAAATTACCGTTCCATTCGCCGTTTGCGAAGAACTACAAGTTGGCCTACTTCAAGGCGTTGATGTTCCTGTCATCAGTTTGATTGAGTGGATTCAAGTTGCCCACATTTCATCCCCATCTCTTGTCCCAAATGTGACCGACCTAGGCCAAGGGGAAGCTGAAGTCATTGCTCTAGGGATTCAATCCCCTGAAAGTTTGTTGATTCTAGACGACAGCCTTGGTAGACGGATTGCCGACCTTTATCAGCTCAAGTACACGGGAACATTAGGGGTTTTAATCAAAGCTAAAAAACTAGGACATCTTGACGCGATCGCCCCAATCATTGACCAGCTTCGTGTTCAAGGAATGTGGTTGACCGATAAAATTATTGGTGACATTCTTCAATTAGCAGGGGAATGACTGCTAAGTCGCGTGTCTAATGCTGCCGTCTGCGATCGCGTTTTTGGTGCTGGGCAATCGTTCTTGCATTTGATGAATTCAGTTCTGCGATCGCTCATCCGATGCTTCAAAGCTCAACAGCATCAATCATCTTCAAACAATGATATCAATGCTATCATCTAAGAAATTGAGAAGACAACGCTACTTCAAAGCAGAGAGAGTTTATGGCCAATTTAATTGTCCGAAACATTGATGAAATCATTGTCAAAGCGCTTAAAAAGCGAGCAAGCAATCATGGAGTCAGTGCCGAAGCCGAACACCGCAAAATTCTAGAACAAGCATTGCTGCAACCGCAAAGAAAATCGTTTGCAGATGTCCTCAGCCAAATTCCTAACGTTGGTAACGACTCAGACTTCGAGCGATCGCAAGATGACACAACAAGACAAATATTTGATTGATACCAACGTCATCAGCGAACTGCGTAAAAGCAACAAGGCGAACCCCGGCGTTTTGCAATTCTTCCAGAAAGCCGTCGTACAAGTCACCCCGCTCTATCTCAGTGTTATTACCATCGGCGAACTGTGGCGAGGAGTTGAACTCATTCGGCATTGTGGCGATAAACCCCAAGCCGCTCTATTAGACACCTGGTTGCAGACTGTTTTAGAGGAATACGCTGATCATATTCTTGATTTCACTGTACTGGAGGCTCAAGTTTGGGGAAGATTGTGCGTACCTCATCCCCACAATACTCTGGATAAACAGATTGCTGCTACCGCACTTACCTACGGCTTAACCCTGGTCACACGAAATGTAAGTGACTTTGCTGGAACAGGAGTTCTACTGCTAAACCCTTTTGATATCCTTTAACCCGCATTCCACTGCTTCGAGCTACAAAAAAGTAAGGTTTAAATAAAAGCGAGGTGAATAATCACGGAATTTGGCTCCATGAACGTCCAAGTCAAGATCCTGGTTTCTAGTCAACCCACAGAGCAGGATTTAGTCAGAAGGTCTTGAACGATTCGTGGACAGGGGCTTTGGTCGATGATTACTGGAGATTCAAGGTCGGGTTCCAATTTTGCAACAGGCTGTTGCAAAATTACAGATCCATCATATCCACGAGCAAACCGGATCATGTAGCCGATATTACGCTCTGAGAAGCCTTTGAGTTCGGGGAGTTCGTTACGGATATCTTTTGATAATCGCGGGATGACGCCTGTGCCCCAGCCTTCCTGTTGCTGACGCTTATGGATCATTTGCCCGATGTCCCAATAAAGCAGGATCATTTCTGCGTTTACGGCTAGGCTTGCTTTAAGTTGCGATCGCCGAATTCGGGTTTTGAGATCATCCAGTAATTCACTGTAGAAAACTAGATCAACACTCATTGCAGAAGAGCTTTTGCTGAAATAATTTTCAGTTTATCGCGCAATGTAGCAGTCGTCTGTTGATATTTGATTGAATTGGAGATCGCTGAAAATGTCCGTTTTCTGTTTACGATCGAATTTCTGTTTACGATCAAACCCCACCCATTTTCTAAGAATGGCGATCGCCCACTTCAGCAAAGCAGACTTTTGGCATTGCGAGCAGATTAGCGATCAACACAGAAGTGGGGATCGCAGACTACTTAGATCTGCTACCTTCCCTCAAGCAAGCAGAAACCCAAATGAATATGACGTATCTGCTGGGATCTCTCTACTACACGCAATTAGGCGAATATGGAGAGAAGTACTTTATAGATCCTAAAGTGGAAACGTTTTTACGGGCTTTCCAACAGCGATTAGATGAAATTGGCATCCTCATTGATGAGCGTAACAGTAGTCGTCCCACCTTTTATAATTTCTGGTAGTCCACCAGATGTAAGGATAGGGGTGATTCAACTTTCCAGGATCCCCCATGTCCAAGTTAACTTGTCCTAGCTGTGGTACTCAAGCCATCGTTAAAAACGGTCGCATCCATAATGGCAAACA
>JAAURS010000417.1 GCA_012032135.1 Acaryochloridaceae cyanobacterium RU_4_10
GGGTCATTGAGTCTCTAGATTCAGGATCTACGATCAGAGGGACTGTATGGTCATCGTTGGAGAAGTTGACTTGGCAAATCATTGGTCAATATGGCGATAAAACCGATTTTACAAAAGACAGATCTTTGTGCAGTCCCTTTCAGTGTTCCCTCGATGAGGAGTGATTCTCCACATAGCCATGCATCAATGCAGATATTTAAAGATGAGTTTATACTTCAAATTCTCTAAATTTCCAAAATTCCTGGAATTTTGACGGAAAATCCTTGATAAATATTGAAAGGCTTTGCAAGCCGTACTTCAAAATTGACCCGATCTGGGACGGATCGACTTTTAACGTCGAGTTTTCACTGACCCAGTTGCACTAGCCAAAACAACGTTATTCAGTTTTTCAAACGGCTAACGGAAAGACAGAGGCGATCGTCCATCCAAAAAACAGAGCACTTGCGATCGCGTAGCTCCAAGCTTCTTTAATCTGAGCGGCAGCAAAGGACAATATTGCTAAGACAATGGGAATAATTGGGGTAATCAATGCTAAAAAGCTTAAGTCTGGCACCAAAATAAGCGTTACAATCAACCCCGCTGTAAGAGATAGACTCTGAGCAAACCACCATAGGATTCGCTTACCGATACTCGTATCCAACTGAACTATTCCTGATGCTAAAAACCAGGGGAAGCAAGCACAGGCAAGCACAGGCCAAAGTTTTAAGCGGTTTGAATTAAGCCACCACTCCAGCCATGTCTCCTGAGCCATTGCCCCAAATCCCATCCACAGTACTCCAAATAGCAGTAATCCGTAGCCCATCGATTTTAGGGTTGGTTTTGGAAATCGTGAAATGATTCCAATCCACGTCAAACCTGCAATGAATAGCCATAAACCAAGCGCCCCTCCGACCAACATTCCTCCCATATTTGAAAGCGGCGTTCGCAGACTCATCACATAGATTATCCCTGCGGTAGAGAAAGGAACTATTCCTAGACCTAACCAAGATCGTAAGGGACGCGGTCTGACCGATGGACGGGATAGGTTGCGAACGATCGACGGAGAGACCATCGCCAAGAGCAGTAGCCAGCTCAATAGGTGCAAGCTATACCAAGCCATCCGACGATCGCGATAATCAGACTCCTTGGAAGTTTGATGAAACACAGAATTAAACCACTTCAATGCTGCTTGATGGCTCCTATCCTTGAACAAAACCAAAATATGCTCTGATTGAGGCACAATAATGCGCGATCGCCCTTCTCCATTTTCAGTATTCGGATTTGCACCTCCAGCCCTCTGTAGTAGTTTGGCAGATTGCCGAACGAATTTACCTTCCCATTCACCAGCCTGAAGCTGAAGATTTTGAGGTTTGGTTGGGTTTACGGGAGCATCCGTAGGAGAGATAGCCACGACAGCCGATATTGCTTTAGCTTGCTCTATGCCACCCACCATCACCACTCGGCTGCCCATTGAATGGCCTAGAATGCCAATTTTGTCAGGATCGATTTCAGGTTGACGCTTTAAAACAGCTAATGCCGTTTTGAAGTTATTTTGAAGGTTGCCTTTGTCAAGCGGCGCGGCGTTGGCCCCATGACCGTCAAAGTCCAAGAGCAAAACGCCATACCCGTTGTGGGCCAACGTGTACCCATATCCAAACATGAGTTGTTTTGACCCCGCAAAACCGTGGGCAATTAAAATACCTGGGCGGTGTCTAACTGCTTTTGGTGCCATAAATACCATCGGCACGCCTTCGTGAGACATCGATCGCACGACTAATCCTATCTTCAGTTGTGCTAGGCCGACCCATGAGATGGCAATTAGCATCAAGGAGAGCATGATGCCCAATAGTCGTTTGAAGGTCATTGTTTTCAACATCAATCCTTTATTCTGTGGTCCCATTTTGGACGTGCATTGGCTAGGTTGTTGGATGTACGGCTTGAAGAAGGGCTAAAATACATCATTCTAAAACCATATTTCGCAGATGTGGTTAAGGATGCCGATCGCGATGCCATGTTCCAGGAGAATTGTTGATGAACGGGTTTGTCTGTACCTTGGGTCTAGCAAATAGGATGGTTCGCCAAGCAAATGATGGCAAAATCTCCCCTATCTTATGTGCGACAGGGGTTTTGGTTTGTGCGATCGCCCTTGTTGGCTGTCAAACAACAAAGGTGGAAAATTCCTCACCTACAGACAAAGGATCTCTGAAACCCATTCTCCTTGGTGTTGCTTTGGCACAAACCAGTAACCTGGCACTGTTGGGACAGGAATCGGTCAATGGCGCAAAAATTGCTGGGGACTACTTCAACCAGAAAAGTGGTATCAATAACACCCCCTTCAAACTCATTTTTCAAGATGCGGCGGGGGATGAGGCCAGTGCGATTAATGCGTTTCAGAGCTTGATTTCGCAAGCTAAAGTGGTGGGTATTGTCGGACCATCCTCATCCCAGCAAGCGTTTAGTGCTGACCCGATCGCCGATCGCGCGAAGGTTCCCGTCATTGGTCCGACCAATACGGCAAAGGGCGTTCCTGAGATTGGCTCCTTTATTGCGCGTGTTGCTTCCCCTGTGACGGTTCTAGCTCCCAATTCTTTGAAAGCGGCCCTTAAGATCGACCCCAATATCAAACGGGTGGCAGTCTTCTACGCTCAAAATGATGCATTTAGCCAATCGGAAACTTTAATTTTCCAAGATGCGCTCAAAAAACAAGCTTTACCGATCGTCACCATTCAAAAATTCCAGACCACGGATACCGATTTTCAGACTCAGGCAACAGCAGCGATTAACTTGAAGCCAGATTTAATAGTGATTTCTGGTTTGGCAGCAGATAGCGGTAATTTGGTTCGTCAAATCCGAGAGCTAGGCTACAAAAAACTGATAGTAGGCGGCAATGGGTTTAATACTCCAAATATTTTTCCTGTCTGCAAGCAACTTTGCGATGGGGTTTTGGTTGCCCAAGCATACAGCCCAGACCATCCCAATGCGATCAACAAGGCTTTCCGAGAAGCATATATGAGCCGTTACAAGCAAGAACCCCCTCAGTTTAGCGCCCAGGGATTTACGGCGGTACAGGTGTTTGTTGAGGCGCTCAGGGCGACGGACCGCAAACAGAAGCTGAGCAGTCAATCTTTGGCAGAACAGAGAGTTGCATTAAACCAACAAATCCTCTCGGGAAAATACGATACACCGCTGGGAGAAATTTCTTTTACGCCTCAAGGAGAAGTCATCCAAAGAAATTAAAGCAGGTCCAGGAGCCAGACAGCTCTGACGATGCGTTGCCAGGTGCTGTAGTGGGATCCCAGATTTCATTCCATGTGCATATTTGGACTGATGGCCTAGATCACATTGCACTGCAGGGGAGATAGACGACGGAGAAAGGCGA
>JAAURS010000081.1 GCA_012032135.1 Acaryochloridaceae cyanobacterium RU_4_10
GTTTGCAAACTGTCCAGGTATAGCAAATTTACCCCTATTTCAGCAGTAGGTTGAAATTAAAGCCCATTGTACGTACAGAGTCTGAGCTTTATCTCCGTTACTTACGTTTTATCAGTTTTTACTCAATGTCGGGTTTTCTCTTTGACAGGGAATTCTAGAAACAAGTCAAACGCTCGTTTCTCATTACATAACATATCACTTTAAAATCCAGTACTACCTTGGTTTGTTGAGGGTATCCGCGTTGCCATACAAGCCAAAGGATCGCTTTGATGAATTTGCAATCTGACTTGCATTGCGTCGGATTCCTTCTTACTCGTCGGGGAACTTTGCCATGAAAAGTTATCTGCACGCCACTGTTCTACTTTGTTCTATCCCGATCCTCTGCTTGAATCAACCTCAAGCCAATGCCGAACTTGCAGAATCCTCGATCGTTCGGTCCCTACCCGCGCCTCAACTGACCGCTCAACCGGAAGAACCCTTGCCGCTTCTCCAACCGAGTTTTCTTGCAACAGATAGGCGCGATCGAATATCTGCTGCTATTACACCCCTCCTATCCGAACCAGAGGAAATGACCGAAGCCGTTCGGCAATTGTTCTTAACCGATGCTTGCCGGAATTGCGATCTGCGTGGGGTCAATCTCCATCACGCAGTATTAAGAAATGTAGATCTGACCGGAGCTGATTTAAGTTTTGCAAATCTCCAAGAAGCAGATCTCCAAGGGGCGCTTCTAAGTCGTGCCAATTTATCCGGTACAAATTTGAGCGGCACCATTATGCCCAACGGCAAAATTCATCCGTGACCCCATTCAAGGCACAATGGCTTAAGGATGGACGATCGCAAAAAGAGATAAGCCAAGTATCCGCGCGAAGTGATTCAAACCCCTCAGGCTCCTGCCCCCGTTGGTCCTTACAACCAAGCCATTCGAGCCAGTGGAACAATGGTGTTTTGTTCTGGACAAATTGCCCTCAATCCTTCCACAGGAGAAATTGTCGGACAAGGTGATGTTGCCAAACAGACAGAACAAGTGATGCAGAATCTAGAAGCCGTTTTAACAGCAGCGGGAGCAAATTGGCAGGATGTAGTCAAAACAACCGTTTTTTTGGCTGACATGAATGATTTTGCCACTATGAACGGAGTATATTCGCGCTACTTTGACGAGGCTACAGCTCCCGCGCGAGCTTGCGTCCAGGCCGCCCGTTTGCCCAAGGATGTGCGGGTTGAAATTGAGTGCATTGCGGTACTGAACCCATAATTCCATCAGAGTTGTTTCATATAAACGCGATCACAGCGAGCGGTTTCAACGCCTGATGCAGGGATATATCCGTTACATTCGTACAGTTTGACCGCTTCCGTCAAAACCGAAGCGGTTTCGATCCAGATTTGTTGGTAGTGACGGGCTGCGATCGCGGTTTCGAGTTGGTGGAGCAAAAATCGTCCTAACCCTTGTCCTCGAACAGATGGTAATAAATACATCTTGCGAATCTCCACGGCTTCCACTCCTCGGTTGATGGGATAATACCCAGCGGTAGCCACAATGTTGCGATTGTGTTCGACAACCCAAAAATCCCCGCCCGTATTGAGATAATAGGTTTGGACCTCTAAAACATCGCGGTCCGCTCCTTCTGGATCCCAAACAAGACCGTACTCTGCCAAGACCGTACTAATGATGTTCGCAGCAGCAATGCGATCGTGCGGTGTCCAAGGGCGAACAACACAAGACTGAAACCTGACTTCAATGTCTGGAATTGTCATGTTTATCACAATAATTCTTCATTTATGACAAGCATCACACAGGTGTCAAATCGAATCATGCATACTAAAAGTATTCTCGCAGTCATGTACCTCTTGACCAGATGAACTTCTGCATCAACCCCAGTTGCACATCTCCCCACAATCCTAACGACCAGCTTTTCTGTAAAAATTGCGGGTCAGAATTGCTGTTGGAAGGGCGCTATCGAGTGATCGGGATTTTAGGCCAAGGCGGGTGCGGTAAAACCTATGAAGTCAGCGATATTGACGGTGGCGTCAAAGTCCTTAAAATTCTGACGAGAAACGAACCGAAGTATGTTGAATTGTTTCAACGAGAGGCGCAAGTTCTCAGTCAGTTAAGCCACCCCGGCATCCCAAGCGTTGAACCGAATGCTTATTTTACCTTTACACCTAAAGATGCAACAGAGCCCATGTATTGTCTCGTCATGGAGAAAATTACCGGGTTAGACCTACGGGAATATATTCGGCAACGGGGTAGCCCGATCGATCAGATCTTGGCCGTTCAATGGTTGATTCAATTATCAAGGATTTTGCAAACGGTTCACAGTCATAATTTTTTACATCGGGACATCAAACCATCCAATATCATGCTTCAATCGGATGGGCATTTGACGCTCATCGACTTTGGAACGGTTCGCTCCATTACCAACGTTTATTCCTTCGGAGATGAACCCAGCCAAGCGACTCGAATTATTTCTGCACTCTATACCCCTATCGAGCAAATCAAAGGCAAACCCGTTCCTCAATCTGACTTTTTTGCCCTAGGACGAACGTTTATTTATCTACTGACCGCTCAAGATTTGAGCGAGTTATATGACTCCGATCGAGATGAATTGCAGTGGCGCAGTATCGTTCCTAAGGTATCCGTGAAGCTAGCGGATTTCTTGGACCAACTCATGGCTCCGCTGGTTTCTCAACGACCCCTCAATGCAGATGTTGTTCTGCAAAAACTTTGCGAGATTCAGAAAGATCTGCTCTCTTCATCCGTCGTGCTGACCCCCCATCAACTGGGCAATGCTCCAACACAGTTGGCCCCCCATCGTCAGGGCACTTTACCCATGCAATTCAATTTTGCAGCAAAGGTAGAAGCCCTTCCTGCAATCCCTACACCTATATCCCCTACACCTATATCCCCCGCGCTCAACAATCCTACGCCTGTAACTCCCACCCCCGTACCATCCAATCTAGACCCAGGATTTGTCAAACGCTGTCAGCAAGAATTGGCTGAAGTGATTGGACCGATCGCAGCAATTATCTGTCAGCGCACGTTGGCCCAAAATCCTCAGGCATCAGAGCATGAATTTATAGAAAAACTTTCCAAACAAATTCAAAATCAACAAGATGCAAGAGACTTCAGAAAACGCTGTCAATATTAGATGTATCGATCTAATATCAATGGCCTAAATTTAAGCAACACATGTTTGCAACTGCGTTCGCGTTGCCGCTCTGAAAGAGCTAGCGAGTGTTTGCACTTACTGCGTTTCTGATGCCGTCCTCGGCTTACTGCGAACCAATATCAACTTATAGTTTCTCTTCATTTTGATTGGGGTTGAGCATATTCATTGCCATCTCTAGGCTTACTTTAATCGATTAACAGAATTTGATAGAATCCCAATTTCATCCTTAGCTGGATGTTCAAACTCAGCGTGCATATTTCCCGTACTTACCTGTTTAGACCATTGAGCCATGTCCATAATGGGCTTAATGATGGAAAACCTTAGGAATAAATTCAAAATAACGAGTGCAATTAAAAACCCAACTGCCAAAATACCAATCACTAAAAGTTGCAAACGACGAGCATCTGCCAACACCTTACTGGATGGAACAGAAACAATTTTTGCACCTACAATCTCATTGAGCTTCCAGTTGAATCCATTATCTCTGCCATAGGTCGTCAACTGACTTTTAGGTGCAGCCTCAGGGGTACTATGACAGCGAAGGCAGGACTGCTGAGAAACCGGAATGGGCCGTGCAACGTAAAAAATATCCCCACCTGCAAAAGACCGAAAACCAGAAAGTTCTTTGAGATTGGGCTTTTGCCGAAACTGTTCTACAATGGTTGACTCAAACTTATCAGCCTTATCTCTCAAGTTGGTTGGATTTAAAGTTGCTTCTTTATAGAAAAACTCGCTATACTGTTCGCGCTTTCTCAGATTTTCAAAGACTTCTCGGGCTGAATACCCTGGAACTGTTTGGGGTAGGAACTGCTCTTCTGTTTCCAATCTAGGAGCTAGTTCTGGATTGACTTGATTGCTCGTATAATCTCTCACTGCACCCATTGTTTCAATCAACATTGCGGCATTAGAGGCAACCTCTCGCTCTGCATTCTTTTGCAAAACCTGAGATAAAACTAATCCATTGATCCCAATAACAATCAAAATAATAATCAATAATATTAAATTAAGTTTTTCACTTAACTTAAATCGATTTAGGATGTCGATGGGCTTTAGCATAGTTTTCCTCATTCTTCAGACATGAGAGTTAAGAGTATTAAATAAATGCGATCGAACTTAAAGAAACCTGCCAAGGTCTTGTAAGCATAATACAATACTTCGGGCAGTTGTTGGTGACCAGAATCACCGTAGAGCAAGGATTTCTATCCTCTAGCCTCCTTCACTTCGAGTCAAGCGAAAGACGAACATGAAGTAGATCGCCCGATCCAGTAAGACTGTAAGAGATAAGCCTGACTGCTACAGACTCAAAAGCGATCGAAGTATTGGTATAAGTTGTTAATGGAATATTTGGTACGTTTTTAAGTATGTTTTCAAGACGTCTTGTCGGGGTTCAGTTACTACTTTTCTTTCTGGTGGCTTGTGGGACAACCGAGACGTCAAGCCAGAAAAAGCTAAATGTCGGCGTGGTGAGCTACGGTCAGGGAGATCGTTCTATCGATCGCTATGCTAATCTAAAAACCCACCTAGAGTCTCAGCTTAAAAGTATCATCGATCTTGAGCCTGCCTATAATGAGGTTCAGGCTGTCCAACAAATTGAACGTCAAAACTGGGATATTGTGTTTGCTCCGCCCGGTCTGGCTGCGATCGCAATCTCCGAAGCCCGATATGTTCCATTGCTGCCTAAGGCAGGAGTAGGTCAAGAGCGTTCGATTATTGTGGTGAAGGAAGAGAGTCCCATTAAGCAACTCAGCGATCTAGCTGGCAAAGCGGTTGCTTTGGGACAGGAAGGATCTGCGACAGGATATTACTTTCCAGTTTTTAATTTATATGGATTGACGCTAGCCCAGGCTCGTTTTGCGCCTACCCCCAAAGCCGTTTTAGAGTGGATTGACACGGGCGAGGTTGTCGCTGGGGCTCTATCGATCGCCGAGTTGGAACAATACCGCTCTGACTTTGGCCAAACCAAGTTTCGCATTTTGCATAGAGATTCTCATCACGTTCCATCAGGAGCGGTGTTGGTCAGTCCCAATGCAGACCGGAACCAGCAAGAACAAATTCGTCAGGCCCTCGAATCAGCGCCAGCGGATGTGACAGCGGCGGCGGGATACGTCTCTAATGCGAAGCCAGTGGATTATGACTATCTCATTAAGGTTGTAAAGCGGGTTAGACCCATCGCAAAGCGCATTAAGGAAAAACCCGCTCCGCTCTACTAACTGAGTCCCTTCCCCTCAATGGCGATCGAGTTGGGGGGGAATTTCAAGGGGTGTAAGGGAATCTGGCGTGAGTTGGGGTGGAGGGGTCGAGCTGGGAATCTGGAATGGAGGCTGCTGTCCGCCTGGTTTTGCTTGTTGGGCTGCGGCCTGCTGTTGGGCTTTTCCAATCTCCGCTGCTGCTGCTTTAGCGGCGGCGGTGGCGACCTTTTCTGGATCGGTTGTTTTGGGGTCATAGGTTTCAATGGTGACTGCGCGAGTAATGGGTTCCCCCGTCGCGCTGGTCACTTGCAGGGTAATGGTGCTAGTGGAGGGTTTCGGACTCAAGACAATCGGGATGTTTCCTTGCAGAGGGATATTCCCCGGAAAAGGAGATAAGGCTACTTTTGCCCCCTTGCCAGCATCCACTTGCCAAGACAGCAACAATCTGGGCATTTTCTTGGGGGCAGGGACAATGGGAATCAAGTAGCTAGGTTTTGCGGGCTGCCCGTTGATATCGAACAGAACGATTTGGGGTGGTTTGGGTAACACTTTAATGAGCGTAGACTTTTTCGTTGCGATCGCCGTTCCCAAATTTCGCTTTGGAATGGCGGACAGTTCAAACATATAGTCCCCTGGTCGATCGGCATTAGTGGTGACATTTTTGCAGACGAGCTGTTCGGCCACTTTACAGGCGGACAGTAGTTCGGGTGGAATGCCTTGGCTCAAGTCGTACCGTTGCACCGGACTGACCACCACACCCTCAGGATTGCGACCCAAAAGCTGCAATTCTTGCAGCCGATCTGGATGCGTAATACTCCAATTCAAACGAATTCCATCCTGCGTTTGGCTGGGACTGTTTGGGGGAAAGGGTTTACGAGTTTTAAGTATAAGGGGTCTGCGCTCTTGATAGGTGGGTTGGGCAGAACCAAAGGTCGCAATGGCGGGAAGGGGGATAGGCTTGATTTCAACAGGCCCTGTTTTACGGGTGAGTAGAGTCGTATCTTGCTTTTTATTCGTTTGTAGCGTCATCTCAAATTGATAGGTGCCTGCTTTGCGCGCTGAGGTGGGGAAATTTCGGCAGTTTAGTTGTCTGTTCGTCTGAGTGCAGAAGGGTTGAAGTGGGGTTGGGATTCCTTGGCTTAAATCATAAATATCGGGACGGGTGAGAGGAGTCCCTTCCTTAGAAACTCCAGCAATTTTGAGCGATTGCAGATGCTGGGGTTCGTTAATTTGCCAGCCCAGGCGAACGGTATCGCCATTTTCGGCATGATAGAGACTATCTTCAGGGAAAAACTCCACAATCTTGAGAGGTGGTGGCACTCTAAAAAACGCCCACCAAATTAGGTAAGCGATCGCCAACAAGCCCAACAGACCCAGGGCCAAAAAGGGTAAGAAATGCCACCAAGGTCGCGGTTCCCAAAGCAAGGCACCGGGGAGAGTGTCTATGGGAAGAGGATGCTGCTGGATATCTTCTAATTCAACGTTAAAATTAAACACCCGTCCGCCATAAAAAGAACGTTGCCATAAGTGTTTGGGTTTGATTTCTAGATCGATCCCAATGCTTGCTTTCGGCAAAACTCGGGCAAGAGAGTCTTCTAAGGTATAGGCACAGCGATTGCCTTCATCGACAGACTGGACTTGGAGTGCGATCGAACGCGGTGTGTTTCCGGTATTGTTGAATCGCACTTGAAAGCGCCCTGGCTGTCGTTCGATCCGACCGATTAACGTCCGCAGTTCTACTTGCAGCGCATAAATTGGAGCGACTTGCAGGTAAACCAGATCCAGTAGCTGTAGCTCGGGATGGTTGTCGGAGTAAATCCTGAAGGTAGGAATGTAGTTACCCGCCACAGTATCTAGGGGTGGGGTGATAATCCATACCATCAATCCTCGATCTCCGGGATTGAGGTTGAGGCTATCGGGTTGAACCACCAATCCAGAGGCTTGCATGCTGTGAGGATAAATGATGGTATGCCATTCCTGAGGCAGATCGGTACACCTCAGACGAAATCGATCCACGCGATCGCCTCGATTTTCTACCAGCACCTGAATCTGAAGCGCCGCCCCTGGTTGGAGAAGGGCTGGAGCAGTCGAACTGGTTTGAGGTTGAAGGACAAAGGTCGGGTTGCTATCGCGAACGATGTCCTCTGTTGCCGTTAAAACCTGGATTTGTTGGGCAAACCGAAGGGGCGTATCCTCGGGGTAATGCTCTTGGGCATCTACTACAACCAGATAGGAGTAACTTCCAGGTAGAGTATTGACAGGTACCTGAAACTGAAAAAGGACTTCATTACTTTGCCCCGTCCCTAAAGCCAACCGCTCCTGTGCGGGTGGATACCATCGGCGGAGGTCTTCAGCCAAGGGCTCGATCCAAACATCAATCACCGCGCTCTGCAACCCTTTATTGCTGATCGTGACGCTAAGGGTAAAACGGGATCCGGGAAGGACGCGATCTTGTCCGGCAGCATTGAAAATTACCCCTAAAGGTGAAGCTGCCGTTAAGGTTGAGGAACTATTTTCAGGGGATTGATTTTCATCATCGCTCAGTGCTTCATGAAGAACCTCTCCATCATTAGACTGGATTAAGGTGGGGGAGGAATCATCTGCATAAAGCTGTTGACTGGTCATAATTTTGCCCTTGATGGGTCAGGTCAGGAGTTTGCATTACTTTTTTGCACTACTTTTAGGGACAAGTTGTAGATTCTGCCTTCGTGCGATAGAGACTGACTTTACGGTCATCCCCTCCGCGTGCGACAACAATTCGATCTCGGACTCGCACGACATCGACCGCATTAATGGAGCGAGAGGACCGCTCTAGTTCTTGTCCTTGTGCGCCTTGCGTGCTGCGATCGCCCCTTGGATTGAGGGGCCATAGCATTGTCTTTCCGCCTTCTCCCCCACTCGCTAAATAGCAACCATCCGCACTGAGGGCAACGGAATGAATGCCCTGGGGATCGGCAGTCCATCGATCCAGTAATTCACAGCTTGCCGTTCCCGTTAGACAAGGTTGTAAATTCCAAAGCTGAATCTGGCCTCGATTGTTGGCAGTTGCCAGTAAAGTCCGTTTGCGATCGGCCGTTGCAATGCTGAGAATGTAGTCAGCCTGACTCCCAGACACCCCAGAAATATCTTGAAGTTTGTCCGTTTTGAGATCTAGAAGGGACAGTTGATTGTGCCCCCCTGCGATCGCCAATGCAGTCTCCCGCGATCCGACGAGGGCGATCGCATAGACCGGAAATCCCACTCTACTTTTCCGTAGAATGGTGGGTGCTAGATTGGAAGACGGTCTATCGATCTCTGGCAACAAATCCCACTGCACCACTAAACCACTCCCATGACCGCTAAACAGGAAACGGGAGTCTTGGGTAAACGCCAAATCAATGACCCGGTCATCTTTCTGAGGGAAGAAAGTTTGTAAGGGGGTTTGATTGCCGGGGATGGCACTCCAAATCTGGATTTCGCCATTTTCGAGCCCAGCCGCAATTTGGTCGTTGTTGACAGGACGGTAGCGAACCACTCGCACAGACTTATCTTCAGTCTTACCAATTTTGCCAATTTGCGGATTTAAGATGAGATTAAAAAATCCGTTGACTCGCCAGCCAATTATCGACTTATCGCTCGAACCACTCACCAGCTCATCGCCAATGCCATTAAATTTGACTGAATTGACCGCATCTCGATGCCCCCAAAACGGATTGTTAGGGTTTAACCAAGACATCCACCACAAAAGCCAGAGGAAGGCCAACCCACCCAACACTTGCATCCAGAGGGGAAGCACGGGCTGTAGCCGCAACTTTACCCGTTGACTCTCTTTTTGGATCGGTAGGGTTTGATCTGATAAAACTGAAGCTTTGACCTCATATGTGCATTTTTGGGTCGTTCCAAACCAGTGGCGCTGTTTGCGGACTACCAATTCAAGCTGAGCGGTCTCTCCAGGAGCCAGTTCAGCCTGAGGTGGCTCAATTTGTAAGTTACAAATTGGCCGATCGAGATCGGCAGTGACTTCAGCAGTGACCTGTTGGTGTAAATTCCCCTCATTCTTAAAGATGAGTGGGTAACGGGCCGCATTCGCTTTCCAGTCCGGCCACCAGTTCCGTTTCATGGGCATACTTTGTTCGGTGGGAGTACAGCTAAATTCTATAAACCCCGTCGGCATGACCAGAAGCACACTATCGGCTTGACTTATAGAGCCGTTTTGCTGGATCGCTTCAATCCTAAAGGGATAAATTTCGCTCAGCGCCTGGGTTGGGGGTGGAATCTGGCACAGGAAATTGGTATCGAGTTTCTCTCCCGGACGGAATTTGAATCGTCTTTCCCTACCCTCTACAAGCCAATCTGGATTCAGCCCATCACACCGAATTAAAGCCTCTACTGGAAGCGATCCGACATTGGTGACAGCCACTGGAATTTCAAGAGATTCAGAAGCCCGGACATTAAAGGGACGGGTGCTCAACTCAATTTTGAGCGGAATACTGACTTTTGAAGGCTCTAGCGTCAGCCGCAGCATCTCACGCTCTTCTTGGTGCAATTCCAACGATACAATCTGCACAAATAAATTCATGACCCCCACAAAACCTGGCTTAGGCGTATCCAGCAACCAAACCACAAAAGAGGCTGAGTCTCCTGGAGGGGTTTTGGTACTGACATCTGGGGACAGGCGGTACCAGTAATCTCCTGCCGTTGTTTCGACTCCTGCGGCCAACACTTTAATCTCAAAGGCAGCAAACCGATCGCTACTATTGATAACCTTTACTTCAAAGGAGACGGGCAATCCTCCGGGAGCAAAGCGAAGATCTTTAGTGGAGAGTTGGGTTGTAATATCCCGTTTTTTTAACATTTTTACATCCCCAGAAGCGTTTTCAAACGTTGTCGGCTCCACAGCAGAAAATTCTGTGTCAAAGCTGAATCATCACCAGGCAAATTCATTCCCTGTAATTCCGTCTTAGATTTTTCAAGGGCCATTTGGCGCTCTTGGACTTTTTGGTCAATTTGACCCGCTAGGACCGCATACTTCTGGTACAGGATTTGAAAATTGTGTCGATCTAAGACAAATAAAATACTTGGATCTAAGGTTTTTATCGTTGCAGTTCGAGGGATGTTTAACAGTAGTGAAATTTCTCCAAAAAAACTCCCTGCATTCAGAGTACTTAAAGCTAAGTTAAACTTTTCAATATAAACTTCTACGCGACCGGATAAAACAATATAAAATTGCTCCTCCTTTTCATTTTCATGGCAAATAACTTCTCTGGCTGCAAATCGTTGTTCGCGGCCTAATGCCATCAGCGCCTGCAATTCTAAATCATCCAAGGTGCTAAAAAATGGCATGGATTGCAACAAGTCCGGTAGTTGCATGACGTTTTGTGCGACTTCAAGGCGTAGATGTTGAGATCGCTGAAGTAAATCCCTCAAACTCGAATTTCCAGATGAACGGGCTAAACGCTCATCCTTCTTCAGCTTGTCTGTTTCATCGGTCAGTTCCTGCACCCGAGTATTGAGACTTTGCTCGCGATCGTGCACCACTTGAAACATTTCTTGAAACACCCTGACGAGCTGTCCGATTTCATCTGTCCGCTGCGTCAACGGGGTCAGACTGCTCGGGTCAAATTCACTCTTACCAATTTGCTGGGCTGCCGTACTGAGTGCTAAGAGAGGCCGAACCAACCAACGAGTTGCCAGCAATCCCAGCACGACACTCACGGCTAGCGCGCTCAGCCCCAACAGAAAACTCTGATGGGCAGTAGCCTCAAGCCCCTGGGTAAAATCCTTTTGCGGAATCACCGTAATGACTCGCCAGTCCAAACCAAATTTATTGTTATAGTGGGCAACTTGAGCCAACTGTAAAGTGTTCTGAAACTTAAACTGAACCAATGTCTCATCGGGAATTTCGCTAAATCCTTTGTATTGATTCTCCACCTGCTGGGCTGTTGCTTGAATTAAGGCATTCTGAGAATCGATCGCAGCAATGGGCAAAATTTCTGCGCCGTTTTCCTTAAACAATGGTTGGTGGGTTGAAGTGGCAATCAGTCCGCCAGAACGGTTGACAATAAAGGTTTGACCGGATTTTCCAACTTTTAGGGTTTGCAGAAATTTGCTGATATTGGCCTGGAGAAACTGCACTGCCAATACGCCCAGCACCTGACCTGACCCCTTGGCATAGACAGGCTGAACGAGGGCAATTTGGATGGGTTTTTGCTTTTTGTTCGAGAATTTTGGGAATGGCTTTGTCCAACTGAGCTTGCCAGCGGCGATCGCTTTTTGATACCAGGGACGTTGGCGAGCGTCGTATTTGCGGTTGTCGTAGGGGCGGATCCGCTGGATGCGCCCCCCGCTATTATCTATCGCATAATAAAACTTTCACAAATTGGGTAGAAGCATCTGCTACAGCAAGCGCAAAGGAGTGATTTTCTAAGCGCATCACGGAACGCACGGCCCCTGTAGAGGCATAGCCAAACTCAATGCCATCTACTTTATCGAGCAAGCGAACTTCAGCCAAGAACTGACGGCTCAAACTATCAGGCTTTTGCAAGTCAATTTCTCCCAACTGAATTGCATCTGCATTGAATTGATTGAGAAGAGCTGGGGTCTCCAGATAGTCTTTTAGGCGATCTTTAATCTGCTGGTTCAAGGTCCGGCTATTAAGCGCAGAGAGATCGTTGACCGTCCGTTTCCCATTTAAGACCGCAAGCCATCCCGTCAGTCCCACATAGGTTAGCAGTGGAACCAAAATCATCAGAGGAACGGTTTTGCGGATGGAGATCGCAACCATGAACTTAAAGCTCTCTTTGCTGTAGCTGTGTTAATTGATAGCGACGCCAGCCAAAATGCAGCAGATTAATGCCCCATTCTTGGGCCGCACGAATCGTTTCTCGAGATAGAGAGAGGCGTGAATCCAGTCCCCATGCCCTAGAAATGGACCCGATTGAAAACACGACACCTCCCCAAGTCAATACATAAAGCGGACAACCCTCAATGATAGGGAGTTGACCAAAGAGAAAGGGTTGATTTTGGAGCGGATGGTTGGGGAAATCCGCACTCTCGTCGGGGAGTCCCATCTGTTGAGCCATGTCCCAAATCGGGGCGGAACAATTCAGCACGTACCGATCGATCAGTGTTTGCATTTCAAGACTTTCTGCCTCTAAATCCTGACGAATGTCATCAAACTCAGGCTTGGGTGAGAGGTTGGCGATCGCAACGTTGAGTTGTTGTCTGACCGCGCTAAAGTCTGCAATCTTGGCATCCTGGGCTGAAATTTCAATCCAGACAATCGCACCCGTCGCTAGATATTGCCGCAGAGTGTCTCGTGCCGCAGGGGTGAGGGATAAAAACTGCGGGTAGGTGAGATACAAGAGGTGGGGTGCTAAAGAATGCAGTTCTTCAGGTTGCAAATTGACGGGCGTGATGCTGGTGCCTTGCATGGCCGGGTAGAGGGCCGGAAAGGATCGAAACAGCGATGAGAAATGAGTGGCGATCGCATCGATCCCTTCTGGGGTCAGTCCCTGAGCGGTCAGGGCAACCTTAATGTCTAAGGGAGCCCGTGCTTGAGCTGTCATGCGATTTCGCAGATCCAATTGATTGATACCAGGGGCCAGCACGTTGAGACTGGACTGTAACTGAACTTCCCCGGGTTGCAGCAAAATCCGACAGAGTTCTACTTGCGTCCCTTGAGGTGGCGTAGCAGTTTCTTCAATGCGAAAAGTTTCACTCACAAACTCGCGATCGCTTTGACCTTGGAGCGTATCTGGATCGACGTAGCGCAGGGAAAGATAGACAAATTGCAACCCCTGGGCAGGAGGTGCAGATGCAATCCGAAAGGCCATCGCTTGTGGCACGACAATGGGGTTGCCTTGAGCGTCAATGGCCAAACCCGGTTGGATCTCCAGCCAGCGTCGATCCCGAAATTCGTCCGCAATATCCGTCGGTGGTGCGATCTCACAAATCCCAAGTCCCCAAACAATGCCACCCTGGTTCAACGCCTGATACTGAATGTTTTGACGCTGGCGGTGGTAGCGGTGGGCTTGTTGCCACCGCTCTGCGTTAATGAGTAAGCCATCGCTCACCTGAAGCCGTTGGAAGGGCTCAAACGATCGCGGCGGGGAGAGTGGGGACATCGGTGGTACTCCGGGGTTCAATCGATAGCTCGTAAATACAAAAGGCGGGTTTCTCTTGCTCAATAACTTGGCGGACCAACTCTTCATCAATGGGATGGTTGAAGGCCGGACGCAGGCAGACCACAAAATGAAAAGGCTTGCCACCGCCTAAAATCCAATCTTCTCCCAGGCGCGAGTCGCCCAAGATAGCGCCCCGACAAAAGGATTCGGTAATCCCAATCTGCTTATCTGCTTCATTGGGTAGATGTTCGTCCAAGGCCAATCCTGTAGCCAAGTGCAAATAAAATCGCAACCCGTGTCGCGTTCCGCGCCAGCGATAGATCTCTAAGGCACTCCGAATCAAATACCGCTGGCGCTCTAAACCCAGATGTTCTTGAATCGGCCATGCTACCCAGTGAGCCAGAAAGGGTAGGAGTGATTGCGGTGCGGTCAGCGGATCCAGATAAGCCCATAAATTATCGAGGGTTTGGACCGCAGGTTCAAAACTTTGCTCAAAAATTTTCAGAAACCGTCCCACAAAGTCCGTTTCGCGGTAGATGGCGGGCAAAAAATCTAAATATAGACTGTGCAATCGCACGTAAAGATTGAAGCGAGCGGGCTCGGGCTGCTGCCATCCCGTTCCAGGCTGTCTCAACTGGACGGTGAGCGATCCCCCATAGTTTAACCGCAAGGACTCCCCAGACTGGATAGACCGAGCGTTCTCAAAAAAGTCAGATGGGACTTGAAAATAGAGCACGGCCTCCATTTGCTGTCCTGGCAAAATCTCCGATCCCTCCCTCCCAATTCGACACCAGGAACTGGGGAAATCGCCGTCTACTTGCAGGTCAATTTGAAGCAGGTGGGAACCTAAATTTTTAATCTGAACCACCATTTCACTGGGTTCCCCAGGATGAATCAGCAGGTTCGGACTGGAACGCCCTACGCTTTCTCCACGAGCATCTCCCCAAGACGCAGCGCCCCCCTCCAACGCATCCGGCAATGCTTCTAGGACTTGCATTGGGGTGAGTTGGAGACCGATTGTTTGACGGGACTGAGATTGAGTCATAAACGAAATGGGTTGGATCCTTACTGAAGCAGACTGATGGCGTGACTAGACCGAAGGGTCTGGTCTGCCCAGGAACAAATCAGCCCCCAAGGCGGAGGCTGAACGATGCCACCTGGTGCCAGCGATCGCGTCCAATGGTATTTTCCTTGCGTAGCTCAAACAAAAGAATAGATCCCAGGTGACGTACCCCTGGTATTTTCTGAAGCAGACTGACAATATCAGAGGTATAAACTGGACTGCCAAAAGCCCAACCCTGACCCTCCAGTCCCCCTGTAATCGGGTTCAGGAAGCGATACAAAGCATCCTGAAGTTCCAATAAGAGAGATTGTTGCGCTTGGGGATTGTTATATTCGGGTGCCAAACCCACTTCCGTTTGAACGCACACGCCCACATATTCTGGTTCTTGCAGTTGCACATGAACCCCTAAAAGGCGACGCTCATCCAGATAGGTCAAAATTTGCTCTCGTAAGGGGAGGGTAAGGGTAAATTGGTGAGGCTCGGTCCCTGCCCCTCGGTTGATTCCAGCAGTGCTCACCTGAGGAACCACGAGCAAACTAACCGTTCCCGGCGTATTGGCATAGGGCGGTCTCATGCAATGAACTCTAGCAACCGCACCCTGTCCGGCTTGGAGCGTTAGGGTTTCAAAATCTTCCGGCGTAACTGCGCGATCGCGCGTCCTGAGCATCCGAGGAATGCGAATCACGGCATTTTCTAAAGATTCAGCATCTGCACCATTAAAGGCTGGCCGATGGTTGGTGACCCGATCGACATAGGGAACGGCTGTTTTGGGAATGCGGAGGGTCCCTCGTTGAACGTTGCCCTTCAGACCGCCCCCCGTCCGATAAGCGGTCATCCGAAGCAACGCTCCCCTGGGAGGAATAGCCCCATACTGGCGCTCCATCATGGGTTGAATCCTCGATCGCTCGACAACCCCAAGAGGGCTTTCACCCTCTATGACTTGGACTCGCGATCGCCAATGGATTTGTTCTTTTAATTGAGTCGGTTCGCGAATCAACGGACCGAACTGTATTTGTCCGGTCACAGAATCCAAGGTGTAATGGCGATCCTGAGGTCCAGAATCTGCAAAATCACCCACTTCTTGCCAAAGTTCGGGTAACCCACCAGGGGGCAAGACGACCAATTGTTCGTCAGGATGTCGAGGCAAAATAGAGGAACTTTGAAGTTGAAAGATCTGGCCGGGAGTTCCATCGCTGGTTCCCAAAAGTTCGCC
>JAAURS010000082.1 GCA_012032135.1 Acaryochloridaceae cyanobacterium RU_4_10
TATCCAACTGAAGCAAGCGATGCTTCTTTCTGAGCCAGCAGCGCATCCAGTGTCCCCATATTCACTAGCGTCATATCTGGACAGGTGCGCTTGACCAATCCCGTGAGAACCTTGCCAGGACCCACTTCGATCGCTTGGGTAATGCCCATATCGTTGAATAATAAGCAAATTTCCCGCCAACGCACTGGCCCGGTCATCTGTTGCCTGAGCCTATCTTGCAGAATTTGTGGATCTGTAACGGGTGTGGGTAAAACATTAGAGACCACGGGCACTTTTGCCGCGCGGAAAGAAATAGTCTCTAGCACCCGATTGAATTCCTCCGCAGCCTTTGCCATCAAGGGGGAGTGAAAAGCCCCACTGACTTTGAGGGGGACTGATTTCTTGACTTTAAGATTGGCTAAAATGGAGTCAACCGCAGACGGGCTGCCGGAAATAACCACTTGTCCTGAATGGTTGTCATTGGCTAAAACCGCATCGGGAGTGATGCTGAGTTGCGCTTCCAGGGCTTCGCGATCGAATCCCATCAAGGCAACCATTTTGCCGTCTAAAGCTTCATCCATGAGTTCGGCACGGCGCTTGACCAGCGCGAGTCCCGATTCAAAATCCAATGCTCCGGCTGCATATAAGGCGGCATATTCTCCAAGACTGTGGCCCGCCATTACATCCGGTTGATGTCCTTGTTCGCGCAGTAAATCGGCCACAATCGCCGAGATAACGTAGAGGCAAGGCTGAGTGTAACGGGTTTGAGAGAGGGTTTCTAGATCGCCCTGACAGCGTTTTGGAATGGACCAGCCTAAAATAGCTTCAGCTTGTTGATAGCGCTGTTTTCCAGTCACTGTTGTCAGTAAATCAATCCCCATTCCCACAAATTGGGAGCCTTGTCCGGGAAATACCCATGCAGTTTTGGTCATTGCGATATTAATTTGAGTTCGATTTCTAGAAAAGTAAAATTGGTTACTCTTCAGTGTCTCACTGAAGCTTCTCGTTAAACGGTACTTAGTTATAAATACCTAGTCAAAAACCTTAACACAATCGAGTAAGCGATGGCTGCATTTACGAGCAAGAAGCCCTACTGGCACATTCCCATTGTCGAGTCAAACGAACCGCTGGTCCCTATCCCTGGCGATCGCTTTGTTTTCGCGAATCCCCATCCCTATGCGGCGCTGGGCGCACCCTATGGCACTGTATCTCCTTTTTTTGTAAGGGAGGGGGTTTTGGTGGCGCTAGAGCAGGCCCAGTCTTTGTTGCAAGCTCAACACCCCAACTGGAAACTTTTTATTTTTGATGCCTACCGTCCGGTGGCGGTGCAAAAATTTATGGTGGATTTTACCTTTGCAGAGGTTTTGCAGACCCGTGGTTTGGAGCGATCGCAGCTTTCAGAGTCAGAGACGGCTGCCATTTTGGAAGAGGTTTATCAACTCTGGGCACCCCCGATTCTAGACCTCAAAACACCGCCGCCCCACAGTACGGGAGCGGCGGTGGATATCACGTTATTTGATACCCAGACTCAAGAAACGGTTTTTATGGGGTCGCCGATTGATGAATTTTCACCGCGATCGCATCCCGATTATTTTGGAAATTTGGTTCGGGATGCGATCGCGGAGGAAGACGATCTAGCTTCAGCAGATTTAGCCCACAGTCATCGGCAACTGCTAAATCAGATGATGCACCAGGCTGGTTTCCAGAGACATCCAGGAGAATGGTGGCATTTCAGCCTAGGCGATCAAATGTGGGCTTGGCTCGAGCAGCAGATGCGCGGCCCGCAGTCCGTCAGTGCGCGTTACGGACGAGTGACGCTTGCATAAGCTTCAAACGAGGAAGGATGCATGAGCCTGAGTAGAATGCCAGAGTTTGTAAATAGAGAGTTCTACAACATCTGAGAAGGTTGTCACAAAAAGTCCTTCTTGGGCATCCTTGTGCTCTGCGATCCAGCTCCCTTTAAGGCAAATTTCCACAAAGGCTTCATCTACTGGGCCTACATAGATAGCATCATTTAGCTCTTGACGCAGGATGTCCTCTAAGCGAGAGAGTCCACCATGATCTGCAGGGAGGAGGAAGGATGCTGTACTGGGTTCCACGTAGAGTTTTTGTCCGGCGCGAAGCGTGAGTGTGACGCGCTGCCCCATCCAGCACTCAAGCGCACTGCTCAGCCGCTCTAAGCGCAACCCAGATTCCGTGTAGGTTAATTTCAACATCCTTTTTTCCTCCTTCTTTTTAGGGTCAGTCAGTTTCTAAGGTTTGGGTTTTCCAGAAGCGATCTGAAAAGGCGATCGCAGGGTGGACGGGGGCTTTAGGCTTGTTTCTAGGAATCATGCCGATCTCCTGGGGAAGGCGATCGCCTTTCTGGGAGTTACAGCTTTCACAGGCTGCCACAACGTTGTTCCAGGTGTGTTGGCCCCCTTTAGACCGAGGGATAACGTGATCTAACGTGAGCCGTTTGCCACTACCGCAGTATTGGCAGGCGTGGTTGTCTCGGCGGAGGACTTCCCGACGGCTGACGGGAGGAATTTTCCAATGCCGTTCGGGATTACTACCGATCAACCGAATGTGTTCGGGCACTTGTAGTACAAGGCTGGGCGAACGAATTTCCCACTGACGGTTGCTGCTGAACTCCAGGGACTCGGCTTGCCCCGACACCAATAGCACAACGGCCCGTCGAATATTGATGCGAGCGAGGGGCAAGTAATTTTTAGAAAAGACCACCACAGCATTTTGTAATAGGAGTGGTGGCTGGATTTGAGTTTGAACTGACATGGGTAAAACTCCTCAAAAAAATAACCCCCGCTTCTGAAGTCTCAGGAGCGGGGGTTGGCAGTCTTTAGTCTTTGCCTTATGTGAGGGCTAGGTTAACCCTGCACCTCCCGCTCTGAAGTTGTGGATCGCGATTCATCCATCCGTTGAGTGATTCTAAAATGCCAATACTGGTGACCGCATTGGTAGCTCTAAAGCTGCTCAGGCGATAGATACCCTCACACACGCATAGCGCGACTACTCGACCTGCCCCTGGTTTGGGCTGGCGATGTATCATGCTGCGTATGGTGGAGAAAGGGGTCCGTTTCATGGAAGGCTGTAACTGCGCAAAAATATAAATCTGTTCTCAATACTACACATGTAACATTGATTTGTCCACTATTTCAATAGATATTCAGGGCGATTGCTGATAACACCATCCACTTGCCACTGTGCCATCTGCTCGTGGTCATGGCGCGTCTCTGCGCCATAGACGAACGTACGCAAGCCGCAAGCTTGGCTCTGGGCAACCAACTCAGCGTCTGCGGCACCGTAATAGTAAACGAGGGTATTAATGGAAGGATGATTGGGAATCCAGTCAGGTCGAGATTGAAAATCTAAAGGACGGTGGGCTATCAATAACCCGCAATCCACCTCGACCCGCCGACTGATTTCTAAAACGAGTGGATGCCAGAACGATGTGACGAGGATGCGTCTAGATGTCCTGTAACGGTGCAAAATTTCGATTATTAGCGCCAAGGCATCCGGTGTTTTAACTTCTAGATTCCACAACAACTGCTTCGGTTGGAGCGGCAGTTGCAACGCTTCTTCCAGGGTTGGAATAGAGTACCCCACTCGCTCGCTTAGCTCAGCGTGTGTCCTGGAAGCTACCTCACGGCCATCCGGTGTGATGCGATCGTGAAACAGAATGGGGATTCCATCTTGACTCACACGGATATCTGTCTCGATGCCGTCTACACCCAGCGCGATCGCAGCTTCAAAAGCCGCCAATGTATTCTCTGGTGCATGGGTCTGAACCCCTCGGTGACTTAAAATCAACATTTATCGGTACAGTTGGAGAGATCGACAGGATATAAGTTTGGAGCACATTCATTCGCTTTATAAGGATACTTTTTTGTTTTTGGGCTGGCGCTTGCGAAACAAATTGTTCGCCTGCGGCTTTACTGGCTGCATACAAAACACCCGTAATTCGAGGCTGTTTGGTGGCTCCAGTGGAAAACTGGACGATCCGTCCGCCGTCTTTGACATAACGAATAGTTGTTTGCTAACAACACTCAATCACCTCCGGTAGGCTGCGCCAACGCATGTTAATATGCAAACGTGAGATATATCCAAATGCTGCTATGTTAGACTGTGATGCGTTAGTCATTGGATCTGGTCCCGCTGGGATGATAATTGCAGCGGCTTTGGCCGAGCGGGGAGTAAAAGTTGGTGGACTGACTGCCAGTCCGCTGCGGAAAGTTTGGCCGAATACCTATGGCATCTGGCGTGACGAACTTGAAGCCCTCGGATTGACGGAATTACTGGGTCATTGTTGGGAAAACTGCGTCTCCTACTTCGGTAAAGGGAAAGTCAATCACGGTCGCGCCTACGGTTTATTCGATAACGTCAAGCTGCAAAATCATTTCCTTGCCAAATGCGAAACCGGAGGAGTGGAATGGCACCAAGGTAAGGCCACAAATATCGAGCACGATTGCGAACGCTCGATTGTCTCTACTACAGCAGGTGAAACCCTCCGTGCCAGAGTAGTGATTGATGCTAGCGGCCACGATCCAATGTTTGTCAAGCGGCAAAATCAGGGGGTGGTAGCATTTCAAACTGCCTACGGTATCGTCGGTCATTTTTCCGCACCTCCCGTCGATCCGCAACAATTCGTGCATCAGGATTTTCGCAGCGAGCATCTATCGGCTACCGAACGCGCCACCGAGCCGCCAACTTTTCTCTATGCGATGGATTTTGGTGATGATGTCTATTTTGTCGAAGAGACATCGTTGGCAATGGCTCCCCCAGTCAGTTTTGAACTACTAGAGCGACGCTTGCACCAGCGACTGGCCGCACGCGGAGTTAGCGTTACTGAAGTTCATGAGGTGGAACGCTGCATCTTTCCGATGACGCTACCCTTACCCGATCTCCACCAACCCGTGGCTGCCTTTGGTGCAGCTGCAAGTATGGTACACCCCGCTTCGGGTTATATGGTTGGTGCAATGCTGCGTCGTTCTTCTGGCTTGGCTCAAGCCATTGCCACTGCTCTCCAAGATCCTCAAGCCGAGCCAGCCGCGATCGCCCGTGTGGCATGGCAGGAACTATGGAATCCCGATCGCCTCCGCAAATACTATCTCTATCGGTTTGGTTTGGAGAAGTTAATGCGGTTCGACGAGGCACTGTTAAAACAGCATTTAGATACCTTCTTCAGTCTGCCACAGAGTCAATGGGCGGGGTTTTTGGCCGACAGACTATCGACACCAGAGTTGGTGGCGGCAATGGTGCGCCTATTTGCCATCGCACCCAATTCCCTGCGCTGGGGCTTGATGCAGTTTCCTGGTTGGGAAAAGAATCTCCTCTGGCAATTTATCAGCCTCCAATCAGCAAAATCACCGCTAGCTGTTACTTCTAAGTCTAGTAACGTTAGTTGCTAGTTGGGTTTTGGGGTGTCCCACCTAAATACCTAATACCCAACACATACAATTTATCGCCCCCAACTCACGTTCGATAAGCCCATTAGCCTCTCCTGTCCGTGAAATCAGGATGTGGGGCGTTGCGACAAATGTCTCCAACGTCAAAGATTTACCCCCCAAAAAGATGGTCTTTAAGCATCGTATAGTATGTTACTACCGATTCATTCGGCAGTGCTTGCATAAGCCTCGATCGTCATTGCTGCCGCTTTCTCTAACGTTACTCTATTGTTATGCTGACTAAACATGATGGGAAGTTCCAGAGTTCGCTTTGATGAGATTGATGGGTTGCGGGGTTTTGCGATCGCCAACATGGTTGCGTATCACCTCTGCTACGATCTCAATCATTTTGGCTGGACAAACTTTCCAATTGGACTCTCGCCGATGTGGAAGATCTGGCAAGTTTCAATTATTTCTACTTTTTTGCTTCTGATAGGTATTAGTCTCGTCTTGCGAGATGTATTTAAGCCCTCTTGGCGCGATTTTTGGAAACGTTGGCTCCAAATTGTGGCTTCAGCTTTGGCGGTATCTTTAGGAAGCTATTTAGTTTTCCCAGAATCCTATATCTTTTTTGGTATTTTGCATTTTATCTCTGTAGCCCTAATTTTAGGCAGATTATTGCTACGTCTTGGAGCCTATAATCTCATTCTTGGTTTTCTAGTTATTGTTCTTGGCCTGAACTTGTCTCATCCATTCTTTAACAGGCTTGCCTTAAGCTGGGTTGGTTTGGTTACAAAAGAACCATTTACACAAGATTTTGTGCCAATTTTTCCCTGGCTTGGGGTTGTTTTGATTGGGTGTGGGTTAGGGAGTGTTTGGCGATCGTATGATTTCAAGAAATCTAAATGGATTGAGCGGCTGTCCCAATTCATCCTTCGTTTCTTGCCATATGTTGGAAAACATAGTCTAGCAATCTACCTTATCCATCAACCCGTTTTGTTTGCTTTACTTTTTGCGATTGGCAGAAAACAGTAAAGGCTTGGTGCTACCAAGCCTTTACCGAAAATATTATTTAACGGCGGCGACCTCCAAAAGAACGACTTCCAGACGATCGACCGCTTCCAAATCCAGATGAAGGTGCACGTCGATAACTACTAGAAGAATTAGAACGCCTCAGATTGCTAGACCCAAACCCCGTCCCAGTCGATCGCTGACTAGACGACGAACCAAAACTAGAACGCGGAGTCGAACTGCCAAACCCAGTGTTCGTCCGTCGAGTCGTGCGATAAACTGTACGGTTGCGTTCTACAACGGGGGGAGCTTGATACCGTTGCCGATAAGAATCTACAGCTTGACCGTAGGAGTTACCGTAACCACCATAGCCAAACAGACCACCAGACTGGTACATCGGCGGAATGTAATGGCGTGGGGCAAAAAGATTGCCGATCGCCTGACCTGCAACTTGCCCCGCCAACGCTCCCGCAAAAGGAGTCCAGAAATTAGATTCTTGACGCACAATCCGAGTCTCTACTTGACCCGTTTGGGGATTTTCAACCTTTTCAGCGACGTTATGGACATATTCCAACTTAAAGTCTTTGGGAATGTGGAGTGCAGCTTGCCCGCTCTTGACATTCAAATATGCTTGTTGGTTGGCTGTCACTTCCTCTGGCGTCAGTTGGGCCATTTGAAGATTATCAGTACGGAAGGTGGCTGGTACGCTGGGCGGGGTATTGAGCAAAAATAACGTATATTTGCCGTCACCGTCGTCATAGGTTGCTTGCTGGACGTCGTACTTGCCATCTGCGATCGCAGTATTCGAACGATTTTGCTCGGCCTGTTTGGTACTTTGGGGAGTTCCCACGGGGTTGTTAACACTGGGTTCACCGCAAGCAAGGGTGGTCCAGCCTAGGACAAGAACCAGAAACAGAACAACGAGCTGACGAGATTTTGAAGACTGAAAAATACTCAACATACCTCTGCTCACAATGCTTTTCATTTAGGTCTAATGCCCAATATTAAAGGTTTTGTGGGTTGACGTGCGGTTTAGTTTAGAGGGGAATCAATTCAGGAAAATTAACCAGAATTTGATCCGACGTTAACTCATCCCCCAGTTGTGCGGGAGAGAAATGGATCTGAATGGCCCGAAGTGCATCTTGGTAATGCAAATTAATCAAGGCTTTCAACCCCTCTTTCATGGCTGAAATATCGGCAAGATCTGACTCCAATTCGGGCACCTCACCTTCAAAGGCAACTGCAATCATCACAATGATGTTACGAGTCACTGGTACAACGAGCAGATCGTCTTTGCGTGTGGCACTGACATCCGGTTGGCTTAGATAGCGTTGGGCTGAATCCGTGAACAACCCATTGACGTAATCTCCAGCGGCCCCTTCATCCCAAAATACATCCCCCTCATTTGCCGCAGATTGCCAATACATTTCAGATTGGAGCAGACTCTGACAGACTTCAACCAGTCCCTCACCCAAAGTCTGTAAATCCCCCTCATCTCTTTCGGCTGCGATCGCCACTTGGTTTAGGGTGCCAAGCAAGGGTGCAACTTGTTCTCCGCCAAGGTGTAAAAACAAACGGCAGACCACATACCGAGTGCGGCCACTAAACTGATTCATGCGATCGCGCCAAGAACTCACGGGTTTCTCCAAGATTCTATGTAGAATCGATCCTAGCGCGTTAGCTTCAAAGTTACAGTTCGGCTTTTACGACTCTACCGATCGTCCATTGAACCTGGTTTTTTCTGTAAAACTTGGTTAAGGTAGTCCGATTGAATCTATTGACCGTTCAGAGTTGAGCTAAACAAGTCTTTTATCCACTCAATCTATAATTGGTATGATGTATCCTCCACCAAAACTCAATCGGTGCGATCGCCAAAGCATCCTCCATTACTTTGAAAATGCTTGGCAACTGGAAGACAGGCTGATGAAAAGTTTGGTTGGAGATGACACCTTTTATCTCAACCCCGATCCGCTCAGAAATCGACTCATTTTTTATCTGGGGCATTCGGCTGTTTTTTATATTAATAAATTAATTCAAGTTGGGTTGCTGCAAAAACGTCTGAATCCAGCCTATGAAGTTTTGTTTGAAGTAGGTGTGGACCCAGAAAGTCCAGAGGACCTCGATCGGGCGATCGCACAGTGTCAATGGCCAGAGGTTGCAGAGGTTTGGCAATATCGCGCTCAAGCCTATCAAGTCATTTCAGAATTGATTCAAAATACTGCGATCGACCTTCCCATTCATCAAAATCATCCACTCTGGGCACTCATGATGGGCATGGAACACCAACGCATTCACGTTGAAACGTCATCCATGTTGATTCGGCAACTACCGATTGAGAGAGTGAAACGTCCAGACCATTGGAAGTACGCTCCGTTGAACGGCTATAGTCCTCAAAACGAACTCATTGAAGTGGCAGGGGGTGTAATAAAGCTTGGCAAAGCAGAAAACGATACTACTTATGGGTGGGACATTGACTATGGCGATCGCACGGTTGAAGCGAACCGTTTTGCGGTGAGTAAATATTTAATTACGAATTCGGATTTTTTGTGTTTTGTCAAAGATGGTGGCTACGAGAATCAAGACTATTGGGATGAGGACTCTTGGCAGTGGAAAACTCAATCTAACACCCAACATCCTAAGTTCTGGCTGCCTCAAAACGGCAGCTATCACTATCGTGCAATGTTTGATGAAATAGAGTTGCCTTTTGATTGGCCTGTTGAAGTCAACCATTATGAGGCAATGGCTTATTGCCGCTGGGATGGTGAAGACACTCGGTTAATGAGTGAAGCTGAGTACCATCTAGCCACTTTCAGCCATGATGAAAACCAGGATTTCGAAGAAGAGACCGACCATTACAATCTCAATCTCAAATTTGGCTCACCCAGTCCAGTCGGTTTGTTGAAAACTGCTAAAAGCCCCTCTGGTTTGTACGATCTACGGGGAAATGTTTGGGAATGGTTGAGCGATCGTTTGAACCCATTGCCGGGATATCAACCTCATTATCTCTACGAAGATAACTCCTCTATCTTTTTGATGACAAGCATCAAATGATGTTAGGCGGATCTTGGATTACCAATGGTACAGAAGCGTTGAAATATTATCGCAATTGGTTTCGGCCCAATTTCTATCAGCACGCTGGGTTTAGAATTGCTAAAAGTATTTAGTGGTAGTGGGATAGAGCGATCGCATGACAGTAGGGCGATCGCAGTCCAAGATCTAAAAAATCCCTTAAGGCTTAGCGGACCATCCTACAATCAGCCCTTGGATTCTAGTCACCGCTACTCTCACACTCAACCCATCTTGCTGAAACACAAGACGATAGAGACTGGCCAGTAAAACTTTCCCCGAGAGCATCACGATTGTCCAAACTGGAAAGCCATTTTTGCGGATCGCTCTCCCGCTTCCTCGGCTGTAAGTTAAAGCTCTGTGCAAGCGTTCTGGAGGAGATGCCAAAGATTTTCTAGGGTGGTGGACTGAGAAATCTGGGCAATGATAGAGGGCATAATTAGCATTCATCGCTCGGAGGAGATAATCTGTCTCTTCGCCTGCTTCCCAGGGTGTTCCTGCACCCACACCCAAGCTTTCGTCAAAGCAGCCAATGGTTTGCGTCACAACGGTTCTCAGAAAATTGCAGTAAGAAATACTTTTTCCATATCCCAATACATTGCGTCTGTGAATTTTGCAGGACCGATCGCTAGCTTGATTGACTAGCTTTCTCCCTAGGGGATCTACAGGTTTTACGGTCAGTCCATGATGGTTTGGATGAGACTCAAAAAAAGCATTCACCTGCGCGAGTAATTGAGGTGGATACCAACAATCATCATCAGGAAAGCCTACGATGTCGCCGCTTGCATAAGATAAACCCAAATTTCGGGCGCGGGACAGTCCGTGAAAGTGAGTTTTGATATAGACGATCGGGAACTGGTTTGAGAAGGGGGAAAGCGATCGCTCTACACGGTCATCGGTATTCTGATCGATCAGAATCAGTTCGTAATCTGGGTGGGTTTGAACCAGCAACGCCGCTAAGAACCGTTGAGGCTCTTCACTCCGACCGATCGTTGCTAGGATGAGTGAAAACTTCATCGGCTTTGCCAAAATGCGATCGGAGAGAAGCCCAGTTTCTGCTGTGCCCAGAAAGAAGCCGTTAGGTTTTGGAGTGCGATCGTCAGGCTATCGGCAATGGCGGCACCGTTAATGCCCCAGAGGGGAATGAACAAAAGGTTGAGTAGCACATTGAACAGGGCACAGGCCCAAGTGTTATTGCGGACGTATTTTTCATGGCCAGACATGATCAGTAAGGGTTCAACGGCCCCCGTCGCTGCATTGATAAGCTGGCCCACTGCAAGAATCATTAACGCTACAGCCCCCTCTGAAAAGTCAGCCCCAAACCATCTTAAAATCAATCCCGGCCAAACCATTAACGGAATTAAAATGGGTCCTGCCGCAAGAAGTGTGAGTTTTGCTGAGTGATGGGCTACAGTTTTGAGTTGTGCCAACGCATGGGTACCATAGAGTGCGGCAAATTTAGGAGAGACAACGTTACTGATGGTTCCTAAAAAAAAACGTCGTCAGGGCCGCAGTCCGAAACACCATGCCGTACACACCTACTTCATGGCTTGTTAATAGCACGCCCAGAATTAATGTGGTAGATGTTTTGCTGACCCACAGGTTTGCAATCTTAATCCATAAAATGGGGATGCTGGTTTGAAGTAAGGTTTGGCGTTGAAATTTACCTGGAACCCCTCGAATTTGCGGTGCTGAGTTGTGCCACAGGTACAAGGAGATTAGCATCATTCCAATGGCAGCGGCTATATAGGCCGAAATGGCTCGCACGACGCCTGAAAGACTGCCGAATGCATACAGTCCCAAAATGGCCAGTGCTGAAAATCCCAATCCAGGCACCTGCAAACAAGAGAAAGCCAAGATTTTCTGTAACCCTTGGAGCAAGTTGGTATGCAGCCAGAGAAGGGCGATCGGCAGGATGGAAAGGGTCATCCATCGCAGGGGGGCAGCGAGATCGGGTTTTGAAAAAAGTCCTACTGCAATCCAAGGCGCTGCGATGTAGGTCAAGCCAGACAGAATGCTAGAGGCCGCAAGGGTCAACCCCAAGCTCTGTTGATAAACCCCTTTCACTGCGGGCCAATCTTGCTGCGTTGAACCCACTGCGACGAACCGGAGCGCGGCTTGGGAGAGTCCCAAATCTGCTAAAACAGTTGAGATCGTACCCACGGACAAAACTAGAAAGAACTGTCCCGCGCCCTCGGAACCGATGAGCCGAGCTATCAAAATGTTGAACAGGAAGCTAAATGCAGTCCCCAATACTTTGACGACCAGCGCAAGGGAGGTCCCGCCCAGTAGGTTGCGCGGAGTGCGATCGAGGTTGAGTAGATCTTTCAGTTTTTGATGCATTGGACCTGTTGCACGAAGGCCGTAGCGATTGAAACTGCTGCTAAATGAAGGGTTGAAAATGTATTTTGCTACGATTAGATTATTACGGGTGTGACTAAATAACCCCTTTCTGCCTCCAACTCAACTAAATTAAGGAAAACTATTAACAATGGCTATTGAGCGCTGGACAGACGATCGCCTAGATCGCCTGGCTTCTTTGACCGAAACCAATTCACAACAAATTTTGGATTTACGATCTTCCATTGCTTCCTTAGTCAGGATTGTCGGTCAGCATCAAGATAATTTTGAGATTATGTTGGCTGAAGTTCGAGGTCTTAGAACTGAAAACCGCCGAATTTTAGATCAACTTCTCAACCGTAATGGCGAAGAGGGTTGAGGTAAGGCAGTTCTAAGAATCAACTTACCGCTAGACACGTATCCGATACAATCAGCGACATTGATTGCCTAGTCGTTAGAATCCGATCGCAGCCTCCTAGACCTAGACGGATTCTTAAATAAATGACAAAGCCCGTCAGATTAATCTTAGTCACCGGAACCCCCCGCAGCGGAACCACCGCCCTCGGGCATCACCTCGCATTAGGCAGAGGCATTCGAACCCTCTACGAGCCATTCGGTATCTATGCAGGTATGGTTGAAATCAAACAATACTTTGAAATTCCAGGCACCCACTCCTTCTCAACCAAGCAGATGGACGACTGCATTGCCAACCTCCAAACCCTCAATCTAACCCTCAATCCTGGCATCTACCCTAGAATAAGGATGGATGCGATGGATAAAATCGATCGCCGGTGGGCGATCGCAGCTTTACTATCGGCTCTGCAAAGTGGATCCGTTCTTGCATACCGTCATTTGGAAAGATCCCTTTGCCTGTTTTGCCACAGACTACGTGACAAAGCAACACGATGTAGATGCGATCGTAACCTTCCGAAACCCTTGGGCCGTTGCAGCCAGTTTCAAACGCCTGAATTGGTCCTTCGATCTTGAAAGCCTTCAAGCAAGGCTCAATGAACTAGATTTAAGCGTTCCAGGACTCAGCCAGCTCCCAGGGAATCAAGATTCATCAGAGATTCATTCATCTGTAGATAATGGCAATAGGTTATGGCATATTATTCATTCCGTTTTGCTAAACTGGAAAAAGAAGAATCCTAAAATTAATTTTGTCAATCTAGATAACTTGATTTCAGATCCGATCGCAGCCTACAAAATGCTTTATTGTGCTGTAAACTTAGAGTTCAATACCACAATAGAAAACAAAATTAAAATCAATTATTCTAAAGCATCTAACAAAACTCAGCCCAGCGATCGCCAAGTTCACGATTGGAATCGCGACATCAGTAAAATCAATCAATACTGGAAAAATCTACTAACCCAAGCAGAGATCGATCTGATTCAAGCTTCAAATAATGATTTATGGCAGAAATTACAGTCAGAATGTCTGCTCACCAAGGTAAACTCAAATAAAAGCTTACCTATCGAATAACTATGACGCCAGAGAAAGTCGTCATCGCAGTCAATGGAAAATCATTCTCAAACGATCGACATGGTGGTGCTATTCGCGCAGCATTAAATATCATCAATGGCCTGAATGATATTTATGGCGATCGCACAAAAGAATTAGAGATCTTGATTCCTTCATATAAAGAGATTCCACATCAACTATTTGAATCCAAATCAATTCGAGTAAAGGTTTTTGTCAGCCCTCTTTATGCAAATACATATTTCAAAAACTTTTGGGAACAATTTATTCTACCTTTCTATATCAATAGAACAAAAAAATATCAATTACTTCTTAACCTTACAAATTCAGCTCCAGTCCTCATTCCACTCGCTATCCCACAAATTCTTTTAATTCACGACATCGGATTTCTGAATTCACAGTGGTTTACACATCAATTTTCAACCTACCTCAAGACGATCGTTCGTGTAGCAACCCAACGAAATATATACTTTACAACCGTTTCACAAACTTCAGCCGATCGGATTCAATCGAGCTTCCCTACCATCAGATCGCCTGAAGTCATTTATAATGGCTGTGACAAACCTCCAGTCAACTCAATCGAACATAATTGTAAATTTAATTACATTGTCTTTATTGGTTCTCTTAATCCTCGCAAAAATCTAGAAGGACTCCTAGCATCTTTTTTTATATTAAAAACTAGAATAGAAAGCGACCTAAAGCTTTTAATTATCGGATCTCATAAGGAAATCTTTACTTCACACGATCGAAATGGAGAGAGATGCGATCGCAAAGATATTATTTTCACAGATTATATTGACAACGAAACAAAATGGTCAATTCTTGCAGACGCCAAACTTCTCATTCTTCCTTCATTTCTAGAAGGTTTTGGACTGCCTATCCTAGAGGCATTTAGTATGGGTATACCCGTCGTTGCATCAGACATCCCTGTTTTTCATGAGCTGTATGAAGGTGCGATCGAGTATGTGGACCCCCATTCTCCCGAAGATATAGCTAGAGGAATGCAATTTGTTTTAGGTTCTAGAGAAAGACAACAAGTTTTAATTCAAAATGGATATGAAATTCTCAATAAATTTTCTTGGTCAAAAACGACACAAGCCTATGCTTCAATCATTGATAAAATTTTATTTTTTAATGCAATATAATGAAAATATCTCTTGTTAATTTTATTATATTCTCTTCAATTATAGGAACTTATTTTCTTGCGATTCCAGTGCTCGTAGTTCTTGGAATTGGAATTTCGTTAATCGGGTTTTTTGTCAATCTGATCCATTCAAAAAAATTTAGAATCAATAAAATTGGAATTTTAATCTTAATTAATTTTCTATACTGGATTATTAGTGGTTTTCTTGTCGGAGCTATTGATTTTACATCTTTTGCCGATCCTTTGTTTTACGATGGGGATGCCAGAGTTTTTTTGTCTTATAGTTCTTTATTATTTTTCTGCGTTTCGTCTTCAAATTTAAACAGTCTTCATTACTCTCTTAATATTATTAGAGGCTTAAGCAGCTTTTCTTTTCTTCTTTTCCTTTTCTGGATACCCACAAAGGCCCAATTTATTTCCGAAGGATTGGCCAATAACTTTGCTGCCTTTTTGACTTCCCATACAGGTGCGGGAACTTTTTTTGGTTTTTTAAGTATCATTCTTTTCTTTTACGGATATTTTAACAAAAGCAAGTTTGACTTAATTCTTTCTTTTATGATGCTTTTAGCAGTTTTTGGAACTGGATCGCGAGCAACAGTGGTGGGTCTTGTAATTGTAGGGTTTTGGTTTGTTTTCTCGAATTTTAAATTAAAGAAATTTATTTTTATATCCTTGATCTCAATAGCTTTATTAGCAATCCTACCAATTATTGCAACACATACATTTGAACGAATATCTTTATTATTTGATTCTAATGTTTTCACATTAATTTTTGAGCAAATAAAAATTGGAGAATCAGATGGTTGGGAACCTGGTTATTCTGAGCGCGAGCTTGCATCAGGAGAGGCAAATATCTTGTCAAGAATAGTATTCTGGTCCTATGCTATTCATCGTTTTTTGCAAAGTCCTGTATTTGGAATTGGATGGGGAAGATATAATGATTTGAGTGTTAATTTTTCTGGAATTCCTGGTTTGATTTATATCGCCACCTCGGGCGATCGCCGCTTTGGTGCTGCAAGTGCTCATAACAGTTATCTGATGCTTCTTTGTGAGTCAGGCATTATTGGACTAGTGTTGTTACTTTGGCTTTGGTGGTCTATTTATTTGAATCTCAATAAAGCAAAAATCTATTTTTCTAAGTCTCCTTCCATTCAAAGCTATTTCATCGCCGCTCAAGGGACCGTTTGGTTCACTCTGACCGCAGCGATGTTTGGTCATTCCTTGGCAGCCCATCCGTCTGTATCCCTGTATTGACCTTTGTGGGGTGGGCTTAAGTTCTATTAGTTCTTCCTATAGAACAAAAGAGGGCTTGCCGCTAGA
>JAAURS010000418.1 GCA_012032135.1 Acaryochloridaceae cyanobacterium RU_4_10
TCTAACCAGCTTGGCGTGTAAATACCAAACAGTGAAAAGCCCAACTGCGCTAACATCACCACCACAAGGGCAATCACACCCAGTTGGACGGTTTTGGCCAGGGCAGAACCATCTTGTTCTGATAAATTTGAACCAATGGAACGCGCTGCAATAAAGGTAACGCCACAGCTTAATGCGGCAATTCCGATGCCCATCAGCCCAACGCCATCGCTGCGGAGCGCTAAATTCAAGAGCATTGCTAGGGTATACCCCGACAGCAAACTGTAGGTGGCCAGCAACGGAAGCGCAACATTATTGTTGCCTCGGGCCGCAACCCCCTGCGCCACAAAAAAGAGCACTATTTCGGCAACGATCGCCGCGATAAAGGTGGGCATGAACAGCGCGGGATTTTGCTGTAAAACGTTCAACCCGCCCCATGCGCCAACTGCCGTCAAAACCAAACCACCACCCACAAAAGGCAGAGCGTTTTGGATCACATTGGGTCCAACTAAAGCATTGGAGCGCGCCTGTTGAATGGCTTGTCTAAAATTACTGGTATTGCTCACGGTATTCCTCTCATGCCATAGGTTGAGGTTTCTTTTTCTATTGTGTAGTGCTTCCTTCAAAAATGCCGCAAGCGATCGCAATATTTTCCATAACAGCCCTCTAGACCCGATAGGCTTGGGCAAAGCGTTGAATCCCTGCTAAATCTGGATGAATTTGAATCTCGCAATAATCTCCGTGGGCCTGCAATAACTCCGCCACCGCATCCCCTTGTCCCATCATCATTTCCAGTAACAGGACACCGCCAGAGCGGAGAAACTGGGGTGCTTGAACCACAATTTCACGAATCGCGACCAATCCATCTTCACCTCCATCTAATGCCAAGTGGGGTTCGTGTTGAACCACCTCTGGCTGGAGAGTCAGCACCATTTCACTGGGAATATAGGGTGGATTGCTGACAATTCCATCCAGTCGGCCTTCTAAATGAGCCAAGGGCTCCAGCCATCGACCCTGATAAAAAGAAATCCGCTCGGTCAATCCCAGATTTTGCGCATTTTGCCGCGCGATCGCCAAGGCCATCTCACTACAGTCCACGGCATGGATGACCGCACTGGGAAAACTGCGGGCTAGACCGAGGGCGATCGCACCACTGCCCGTTCCCAAATCCGCCCAATTCCCAAACTCATTTTTTGATGCGCGATCGCCAAATCGATGAGTAATTCCGTCTCAGGTCTGGGAATTAACACACCTGATGCAACCTGAAGCGTAAAATCGCGCCAAGCCACCGTGCCTAGTAAATATTGCAGCGGAACGTTTTCTTGCAAACGTTTTTGCCAGAGATCGGCAAGAGAACTGAGCGATCGCGTTAGCTCAACTTGCGACAGATTCTGAAGCGTGCCCAATCTCAAGGCCAAACGATCCAGCTTAGCCACTCTCAAAATGAGCCAATCCAACTCCCGCTGGCGCTCTACACGCACCAGCGGGTCGGGAATCCAAGGGTCAATTTGCTGACAAGCCAGTTGTCGCCAAGACCAAAGATCTCGGCCAGAGACCCAAATGGACATGATTGATTCTTACGAGATTTACTTTTTCGGATTGCTAGGAGCGGGTTGAGCCTGAGGTGCAGGCGCTGCCGAAGGTTTAGCACCTGCCGCAGGCTTGGCCCCACCCCCCGCTTTTTGTTGCTGGAGTGCATATTCCAAAGAAGCGCGATCGGGAACCAACGTGATTTGCTGAATCCCCGCACTGTTGTCCTTCATGAGCGCGCTGACGAGCTGAGACAAAGACGTAACCTGAACCGTAGTTGTACTGCTCAGTTTTGGATCCTTCTGCTTGAGCTGATCCAACATCCCTTGAAGATCTTGCTTGTTAAAGTAAAACGGAATGACTTTATTTTTGCCTTGCTCGATCGTCAACAGACCTTTGTCAGCACCGCCAATGGCATAAAAGGCTGGAATATCCTTAAAGTCTTTCACATCCTGACCATTTTGCTTGAGCACCGCGATCGCAGCATCAACCTGTTGCTTAGAAGGCTGAAACTCAATGACTAAGGACTCAGCTTTATCTTTGTTTTTGATCTTGATATCGTAAGCCTGACGCATTGAAAGGGTTATAACCTTAGCATTTTTGCCAATATCAGGTTTTTGAGACTTCAGCATTGTGACCAGACCTTGGGCATCTTGCTGACTCATATAGAAAGTCATAAACTGGATTTGTTTTGACTTGTCCTTGGGATTGGCCACAGAGCCAAGAATCGGAACGTTATCTTGATTCGCAACCGCGAAAACTGGGATGGGATCTAACCGCTTCAGAGCATCTGCTTCAGGAATGGCCATTGCCGTGGGTGTTTTTACCACAACGGAACCCACTACAGCGCCCCCTAACAGGCTTAGGGTCAAGCCTAACTTAACTAATGATCTCATAAATTTATTCTCTTACTCGTCAACAAGAGGTACACAGCGTAGAGGCTGTTCAGCGACCCTCTGTGGGCCAGGTTGTCGTACGTCACTGAAAGCTTACATCATTCTGAAGAAAAGCAACCATTTTTTTGATTCGGCTATCATTTATGCTATGAGAGCTTGAGCTGGACTGGACTTCAGTCACAACGCTCGGATCGCTGAAATTACCTCGCACTTGGGCTTTGACGCGATCCCTTCCCAAAGGTTCCGCTCAACTAAATCGGGATGACAGGATTCGAACCTGCGACATCCTGCTCCCAAAGCAGGCGCGCTACCAAGCTGCGCTACATCCCGGCACATCACTGTGACGCTCCCGAATTATACCACGAAGGAAATCTAGTAACGCGAATCTGGATACCAAAACATCCCTTTAATCCCTTCTGGGTCAGGGCGAAAACCCAGTCCTCGGTAGAAGTTAACAACTTGGGGGTCGGCAAACAGCGTGATGTTACTAATATCTTCTCGTCGTAGTTCTTTCACGATACTTTTCATTAAAGCTTTGCCCAACCCACGGCTTTGAAAGTCAGGGTGAACCACTACATCCCAAATGGTGGCGTTAAAGGCACGATCTGAGGTGGCCCGAGAAAACCCCACCATCCGTCGATAATTGCCCCGCAGTTCCCACATGGTCACCACAACAAAACTATGCTCGATCGCCTTTCTCACTTTGCGAAGCGGTCTGCGGGACCAACCCACTGCATCGCAGAGTTCTTCAAGTTCGTAAAGATCGATATTGCGATCTTTGCTGAAAAAAATACGAGAATCAGCGCCGGGTTTTGCCAGCGGGTTAGCGATGCTCCCAATGACTTGAGCGGATGCTCCATTACCGGAGCCTGCGGTGCGATCGCCGTACCACTTGCGTTACTAAACAGATTTTTCCAAAACCCATGCTGATGCTGGTGCC
>JAAURS010000083.1 GCA_012032135.1 Acaryochloridaceae cyanobacterium RU_4_10
ATTGTATTAAAGGGGTTTTCAAGGTTGGGTTTATAAGAATGCTTGAGAAGTCTCAAACACCCCTGTTCTTAACCCTAACTAACGAGAATTATCTAGGTTTAATGCTTCCTTTTGTAAAGAGATGTAAACCCACCCTTAGACCCTTGATTCCTCTAGATATAAAGATTTTAAGGGTCTGAGGGCGCTAACTGGACATCGAGTTCATTTCTAGTTTTTGGGGCTTTGGCTTCGTTACCAGGACCGGCGGTCACAACCACCAAATTTGTAGGACGAATAAAGTCCTGGATGACTTGTTGGATTTGAGCGGGGGTTACGGCTTCAATTTTGGCTGGGAACTGACGCAGTTCTGATGGATCCAAGCCAGTGACGGTATTGTTTAGAATGACCCCGGCAAGATCGCTGGGGTTGGCGAGGTCAACCGGATAGCTACTGGTCAAGGATCGTTTGGCATTTTCTAGCTCGGCGGGGGTAATTCCGGTTTCGCGGATTTGGTCGAGCAGGGCTAGAGTGCTGGCGATCGCCTTTTGGGCGTCGTTGGGCGCGGTCTGCATCGTAATTAAAAACGGTCCAGGATAAACACCTCCAGCAAAGAAGCTATAGATACCGTAGGTCAGACCTTGGCGATCGCGGATTTCTGTTCCCAGGCGGCTGGATAACGTATCGCCTCCTAACACCTGATTGAGGACGATGGCTGCGTAGTAGCGCGGGTCTTTGCGGGAAAGACCGTTAACACCCAGATAAGTCACAGATTCAGCTTTACCAGGAATTGTTTTGCTCAAATAAGCAGTGGTCTTGGGAAAGGTGACGGTCGGAAAATTCAAGGCGGGCTTTGGTCCGGTAGATTTCCATTGTCCCAAGGACTGTTCTAGGAGCAATCGCACTCGATCTGGATTGAAATCACCCACCATGGCCAATACAGTTGTGTCTGGACGGTAGTGTTGCCGATAGAAGAGAGCCAGATCTTCACGAGTAATGTTTTTCAGGCTTTCTTCTGTGGGAAAAGTGTGGAAGGGATGATTCTCAGGATAAACGGCTTGTTGAAACACGCGACGCCCCAATTGTTCTGGGTCATCTAGGGTTGCTTTGAGACCGATTAAGGCGCGTTGGCGGCTTAGCTCGAGTTGTTGGTTGGGAAAAACGGGATTTTGCAGGACATCCGCTAGGGTTTGAACCAGGATTGGGAGATCTTGAACCAGTGCATTTCCGCTAATACTGGTTCCTTCGCGACTGACGCTAAACCCAAGGCTCGATCCTCGATCTTCTAAGGTTTTGGCAAGTGTCAGGGCGTTTTTGGTCTGCGTGCCATTCATTAAATTCTCTGCGGTCAGTTTGGCAATCCCTGCCTTGGCGGGACTGTCGTAGGCTGTGCCTGCCTGGATGTTGCCACTGAGGTTGATGGTAGGAGCGCTGCGATCGGGCAAGAGCAGCACCCGCAGGCCATTGGCTAACGTAAAGTCTTTAGGCAGGGTGTCTGTGGCGGAGACAGTAGAGGCAGCGATCTTGGGGAGATACTTTGCCACCTCTGCGGGGTCTACAGGGGCACCAGGACTAAAGTTTTCAGTCGTTCGGCCTGCCTCGGCGCTGGATGAGCCGGATTTGCCATTCGGCGAGGTGGGTTCAAAAAATCCAATTGTGTGCCGAGTGGGGTCTAGATAAGTGCGTGCAACTCGCTGAATATCTTGAGGTGTAATGGTTTCAATAGCGGCTAAATACCTATCAATGAAACGATAATCTCCCGTCACAACCTGGTTGTAAGCCAGTTGAGTGGCTTGACTGGTGATATCCTGATTGCCCAAAATCAAGCTGGCCCGCAGTTGAGACTTGGCCCGTTTTAACTCTTCTGCGGTCACTGGGCGTTCGCGCAGTACGTGCAAGGATCTCTGGATGGCCATTTGAATACGGTCTAGGGTTTGTCCGGGGGCTGCGGTTGCTGTAATTTCATACCAGCCCGGTTCAATGAGTTCTGCGGCATAGGCTGAGACAGAACTGGTCAAGCCAGTCTCTACAAGATCTTGATACAGTCTAGAACTGCGTCCCCCCGTCAAAATTGTGTCCATGACGTCAATGGCAGGGACATCGGGATGGTTGGCATCGGGAAGACCAAAAACGATCTTTAAGATTGCTGCACTGCCCGGTTGTTTTAAGACAATGGGTTTGATAACCTTCTGTGCTGCAACGGGAATTCTCTCTAATCCTTTTGCTGGGGCTGTAGAGAGGGGTTCTGCGGGATTGGGAATTTTGCCATAGATTTGTTGGACTTGTTTGAGCAATGTTGGGGTCTCAAAGTCTCCGGTGACGACGAGGGTGGCGTTGTCAGGACGGTAATAAGTGTTGTAATACTGTTTAACTTGTTCGACAGTAAATTTTTCTACATCTGCTTTGGTCCCGCCCACGGGCAAACCATAGGGGCGATTCGGAAACGCTGCTCGCATCACCACATCGTTTAAGCGCCGACTGGGACTATTTTCATAGCCCTGGAGTTCTGAAATAACGACGCGCTTTTCGCTTTCGAGTTGGTCTGGACCATTGATGGCGTTCCGCATCCGATCGGCTTCTAGGATCAGCAAGGCTTCCAATTTATTGCTCTGGACGGTGCCAAAGTAAGCAGTTTGGTCATAACTGGTGAAGGCATTGGACTGGCTGCCAAGGGCGCTAAATAGTCGTCCAAACTGAATGGGGCGATCGGTTGTGCCTTTGAAGAGAAGGTGTTCGAGTTGGTGGGAAAGTCCGTTAATCCCTGGCCCTTCGTTACGCGCTCCCACTCGGTACCAGACTTGTACGCTCACGACGGGAGCGGTGTGGACTTCTTTGGTAAGGACGGTCAGGCCGTTGCCAAGCATTGTTTTTTTGACGCCCTGAGTCATGGAAGAGCTGGCGACTGAGGGGGCTGTTTTGGGGATGGCCTGAGCGATATCTGCTGCAATGGCATCGGTCAGAATGGGCTCATCAGCCCTGGCGCGATCGCTTCCTAGCAGTGGAACGTTACCGAGCAGCAAACTCAGGAACAATCCAACGACGAGGTAAGGGCGTAATTTTGAGAGAACAGGCATAATTTCTATCCGAAACAATGGCAGGGATCGAGACACGCGATCGATGCCCGAGCAATGGGGCTGTGTTTGATACGGAAAATTGGAATACTTCCGATTGTAGAAGATACCTTGGGTTGTGGGCGATCGCTAGAAAATCACAAATCCCCCCCCAATTGATTTGGGAGGGATTTTGAATGACGCGATCGTTCAAAAAGCGTTACAGACCTAGCTCATTGCCACGTTTGTACTGTAGATAAGCGGCCACAAACAACCCCGCGAGGGTGATGGGAATCAACCCCAATACAATTCCAGACAATAATGGTTCTACCACGTCAACACTCCTTGATGATGGACGATTTCTCTGCCAACCCCAGCCTCTATCTTTACATATTTACGCGACAGCACTCAATCAACTTTAGCGCTTGTACTAGGATAGAAACGAATGGGCGATCGAGCGTCTTGATATTCGGTGGAACAGAGAAACTATGCGGTCTCGTCGGTCTGAGTCTTTTTCAGGAGCTTTTCGGAACCCAACCCTGATGGCTATGTTGGGTTCAGTGGGTTTTCATGGTGTGCTGGTGCTTTTCTCCGCACTCCGCCCTGCGGACAGTCAGACCAATCATTTGCGGATTGTCAGTATTGCCCCTCCGTCTGTCTCCAAGGCACCCCAAACCCAGGAATGGGTTTACCTGTGCCTAATAGTTTGCCACCCATTAATTTGAGCAAGGTCCCTCAATTACCCCCAACCCCCGACACCTCTGCAATCAAAATGCCAGCGTCAATGTATATCAACCCTTCAGGGTCTATCGGACGCCCAAAGATTACCAATCCTCCCATTCGCAGCTTTGAACTCCCCAGCATAGTCAATCCTGGTGTTGGCAGTGTTGACCGCTCGGGTAGCACGGGTGTTTTACCGCCCCCTACTGTCCCGACGGAAAATAGTGCGTCTCCTAATTTCACACCATCGAGCCGTGCAAAACCCGACTATTCTGGGTATGCGCCATCCAAGAATCCAGACTTACCTAAGGTCAATCAAGGAGAATTTCAGCAAAGCAACGATCTTTACGCTCGCTCAAGTCCCTCTAACACCTCGGAACCCTCTTCAGAGACGGTATCCGTTGATACTTCTGAAGTGAGGTCTAAAGCCAGGACTTGGCTTCAGGCCCAAGAACAGCGTTACGGACAAAAACTCAGTTTGCAAGCCGGACAATCTTTAACCGCAGACTATCCAAGCGACGCCTGTGCCAGCCAACAACAAGGATCGGTTCGTGTTGCTGCTCTATACGGCCCTGATGGCACCTTGGTAACCCGCGAAATCATCGAGTCGGCAACTAGCCCTTCTCTGGACCAAGCGGCGATCGCGGAGGTCACCCGATTCCGACCTGATGCGGCAGGTGTCTATCAAGCCTTTAACTTTACGGTGCGGGTTCCTTACTCCGCGAAGGTTTGCGGGGCAACTCAACCTAAATCATCTCCAACCCCTAGTTCTGAAGCCAGCGATCGTCCTTCCGCCAGCCCCCAACCTTCTAACAATCGAGTGCCTCAGCCCTCGTTCCCGCCCACGACAACCCCCAGCAATTCAGTGCCTCAGCCCACGTTCTCGCCAGCCCAACCCTCACCCGAACCGAAAGGCATAACGCCAGCCGAACCGATTCCTCCCGATCGCGTTCAACCACCCCTACAAACTCCCCAAACTCAACCCTCCGAAACGCCTAATCCCGCTCCGTCCGGTGCGGCAGGTTCTCCCGAACGAAGTTTTTCATCGCCCAGTGCAGGGGAATCTAGTCTGGAACCCTTACCCAGCCCATCCCATTCCCGAACCCCCCAACCCATAACTCAGTTCAAGGAGAGTGCCATGAGGCGACCTGACTCTACCGAGAGCACCTCAGCGGACTCTAGCCATTTGGCATCGAATGCTCCTAGATGAGTTGTGGTAATAAGGGTTTGGAACCGATCTTGAATGGCATCCAAAAGTTGATTCTGGCGATTGAGGTCGAGTTCTGCTAAGACATCATCCAGCAATAACAAGGGAGGCTCCCCTATCACTTCTTCAATCAGTTGGAGTTCTGCCAACTTGAGCGCCAAAACTAAGGTACGCTGCTGTCCTTGGGATCCGTATTGACGGGCTGGCGTAAAGTTGATGGTCAAGTTGACTTCATCGCGATGCGGTCCTACGAGGGACGTGGCTTGATGGTATTCTGCGATCGCTTGGCTTGGAGCTGTGCCAAAAATGCTGGAAAGAGTTGTTCGGGTTGGGTGAGGTCGTGGCGGACGTTGGGATGGTACTCAATGGCAAGGTGTTCGGTCTGGCCGCTGATGGATTGATGCCAAGTTTGGGCGAGAGGTTCGAGGCGATTTAACATTCGGTATCGTCTCTGAACCACCCGCGCCCCCAGAGTGGCGAGCTGTTGGTTCCAGAGGAGCAGTTGAGGCGGGTCAAGGTTGGGGTTATCCGCAGCGCGAGACTGTTTGAGAAAGGCGTTTCGTTGCTTGAGAACTTGTTGGTACTGTTGCAGCAAATGGGCGTAGACGGGTTCGAGCTGAACGAGAACGCCATCAATCCAAGTGCGACGTTCCCCAGGACCGCCTCTTACCAAATCTAAATCCAAACAAGAAAATTGAACGGCATTAAGATATCCCAAAAAATCCAGTTGGCGTCTGACGGGTTCGCTATGGACCATTGCGGTGCGCCGACCTGTTTCGCGCAGGGTGAGGCGCAAATCCACAGATCCGCTATCCCGTCTGAGTTGAGCGCTGATTTGACCGACGGATTCCCCATCCAAAATGAGGTCGCGATCGCGGCTGGTGCGGTGCGATCGCAACGTTGAGAGCAATTCTGCTGCTTCTAGGAGGTTGGATTTACCTTGAGCATTTGCCCCTACCAAAATTGTTTTAGGCGCGTCAAAAATGACGAATTGATCGTCGTAATTGCGGAAATTTTGCAGGTGAAGCTGTTCTAAATACACAGGAACGAACGATTAGTGCTCAAACACATTCTCGTATAGCATGAGATCCAGCGCGACAAGGGTTGGCAAACACTGAATGCAAGATTGCGCCAAATCCCAGCGTTCTTCTCGTTTGAGCATGGCAATCAGTTTTTCTTGCACGGGCAATAAATAGCGCACATCATTGGCAGCATAGCTTAACTGCTCTTCGCTCAAGTTGTTGGGGTTCCCCCAATCCGAACTTTGGGCTGTTTTATCTAAATCGACGCCTTCTAATTCGCGGACCAGTTCTTTGAGTCCGTGCCTGGAACTATAGGTACGGATCAGTTTGCTGGCAATTTTTGTACAAAAGACGGGCTGAGTCTGAATACCCAAATTAAACTTCAGCGCCGCAATGTCAAACCGAGCGAAGTGAAACACTTTTTGGACGGAATCTGCTTCCATGAGCTGCTGGAGGTTCGGGGCTTGGGTCTGGCCCCGCTCGATCCGAATGACGGTAATCTGCTCCGCCGCATTGCAAAGCTGCACCAAGCACAGGCGATCGCGGTGGGGCTGGAGGCCCATAGTTTCGGTATCTACTGCCAAGCGATCGGTCTGGAGATAGGCTTGCAGTTGGTCTGAGGTTAAATCGCGATCGCAGACTTGGAAAGGTTGTAAGGTCATAAACTCCCCGGAGACACACCCCTATGATACGCCTCTCGATCCGTTGCGATCGCTCAGACTTTGGCTCTCACTTGGAGCGGAATGTCCATGCGTTGGCTAGGGATTGGCGCAATGACTCGAGCTGTGGGTAGTGTTTCACGGAGGCGATTGCAAAATTCATCCAGGCTTCCTTGAGCCGAAATGAAGTTATTCAGCAACCCTGTAAATTTGACATCCCCATCAGCCGTAGTGGTGGGCAGCACGACTTGAGGTTGGAGCATCTGAATCAGATCTAAGGCATAATGGTTCCCTCGAATAAAAGGCCCCAGGACCGGAAGATTGAGGCCCACCAGGGGCGTTAAGACAACATCAACGGGTGCGGCCTTGCTAAGGGTTTTGGAATAGTATCCGTGGGGCTCATTATAGAGTGTGGCTTGAGACTCTAAATCTTTTAAGACATACGCATTGCCAACGGCTTGCGGTCCCAAGGGAGCACCTGGAAATGCCTTGATTTCAAGCTGCTTCCAGCTAAAGGTTTCAGCGGGAGGTAGAGCAGTGACCGTTTCAAAGCCAAGCGATCGCGCCACCTTTGCCGCACTGGGCGGCCCCACGACGGGAATGGTGCGATCGAGCTTTTTAAGGGTTTCTGGATGGGCGTGGTCGGGGAGTCCTTGCGTGAGCAGAATCAAACTCACGTTTTCAGGAATTTGGACGGGCTGCGTGTGAAACCCTCTTATAAACCAGGGCGCGTTGCCAAATACAAGGTCTCCCACAAACCAGGGGTCCAGCAAAACTTGTTCCCCTGCCATTTCGATCGACCATGAATTACTGCCAAACCACGTCAAATTCATGGGCTACACCTTAACGTCAATGTAACTAATTATAACGAATCCGCTGCTGTCACAAAAACTGGAACCCGTTTATAAGCAGGCGTTCCCCGATCGTTTCTCAATGCGAGCCTTAAAAATACGCGTTCACCTCTGGATAGAACATCAGCGCAGCACCCGATCGCACGGCTCCATAAATCACCTCAACCCGCTCCATTTTGCCTGCATCTCCGACGACCGTCACCTTTTGGTGCTGCTGAAACCCTGCCGATTCGGCATCCATCCGATTCATCAAGATGCAGTTGCGGTGAGGAATTCCGCGATACTTATCTCCAACTTTGTACACCACTGTATTGTGTTGCGAATAGCTGCGCCCCGTCATCAGGGCCAACACAATTCCTCGTGTTGGTTCCGAAACCCCAAATATTTGAGGTAAAGGCAGTTCGAGGTGGGGGAATGGAGTTGCGATCAAGGTCGCTTTGCCGGAAGGCGTTGGAAATCGGGGCTCGGTGATGATGCGTCCCCGAATGGTAAATTCCTCCCGCGTCTCATCAATTTTGCCGATCTGTTCGTAGCCAGGGATAGTCTGAGCAATTAGTTCTCGGACATATTTGGTATCCTGAAGTTTGCGCCAATTCACGGGATTGTCACCATGAATGCGATGGGCGAGTTCGCTCAAAAACTCAACTTCGGAAATCAGATCGCCTTGCTTGATGTGGGTCTTGCCTTCATCATTGAGACGGACAAAATTATTCCCCGACTCAACGGTGGTCTTGTGAGGATTTTCTAGCCGATTTAACACCGGAATAATAATGGTTTGCTTCCTGCCCAGTCCGTGGAAATGACCCAGATTTGGTTTAGTGGAGAGGTAGATAACGGTGTCAATATTGCCGATCGCCCGTTTTGCCTGGGTTGAGTCAGGATTCGCCGCGTACAAATTCCCGCCCACACAAATTAGCGTATCTACCTTTCCGGCATCGGCAGCTTCAATCAAAGAACGAGTATCGTACCCCTGCACTCGGCTCAAGGGCTTATGCAACAGCTTTTCTAGGGCTTCTTGGATTTCCTTTTTGAGCCGGACCGTTACGCCCATAGAGCCAAACCCCTGCACGTTGGAATGGCCCCGGATGGGCATCACCCCTGCCCCTTCTTTTCCGGCATTTCCCGTCATCAAGGCGGTATTGGCAATGCTATAGACGTTATCGACGCTATTTTCATGCTGCGTAATCCCCATCGCCCAGCCAAAGACAACTGCCTTGGAACGTCCGATGATTGCGGCTGCGATCGCAATCTCTTCCTGAGACACGCCACAGGTCTCGGTAATGCTGTCCCACTCTGTTGACCGAGCCTGTTCGAGGACCACTTCCCACCCTTCCGTATAGGACTGAAGGTAGTTTTCCCGAATCAGCCCTCGTTCGATCAGCGCTTTTTGGATACCAATAAATAACGCAACGTCACTACCTGGAATAGGTTGTAGATAAATAGAAGAAATTTCCGTCCCCAATAACAAAGATTTGGGTTGAGCTGGCGATGCGAACTTGACCAAGCCCACTTCCATCATGGGATTGATGACAATGACCTTGCCCCCGCGATCGCGCAGCTTAATCAACTCATTCATCAAGCGGGGGTGGTTGTAGGACGGATTAGATCCCACAAGAACCACGCAATCCGCTTTCTGAAGACCTTCTAGACTCACGGTCGAGGTTCCAGTGCCAAACATTGCTTTGAGGGCAGTGGTGGAGGGGGAATGGCAAAGATCGGAGCAATCCGCAAGGTTATTGGACCCTAACGCCCTTATCATCAGTTGCAACAGATAAGCAGCCTCATTGGACGATCGCCCCGAACTATAGGAAGCAACTCGTTCTGGGGGTTGTTGGAAAGCGGTTTGGGCGGTCGCGTAAATTTCATCCCACGTAATGCGATCGTAGTGGGTGCTGCCCTCGCGCAAAATGACAGGGAAACTGAGCCGTCCTAAGCGATCGGCTTCAAGGGAAGTGAGTTGTTGGAGTTCTGTGATGGTGTGGCGATCGAAAAAGTGAGTGGGGACAGGGGATTGCAGTTCTGCGGAAATGGCTTCAACACTTTTCATACATCGCTGAAGCTTTTCACCAGATTCATTGGTAAAGCCACCTTTTTGTCCACCCGTACCCCAAGCGCAGGCCAAACAAGCACTATGGTGATTTAATGCCTCCCACAGTTTTGGCCCTTCTGGAGATAACGTATGCTCTGCCCAGTATTGAATAATGGGCAACCCTCCCCCCATTTCAGGCGTTGCTTCATTGGACTCAGGAATGGAATTGGCTTTACCTTGAGTATTTTTCATGGGATGGAGCCTTTATATGGAGCGAACAATCAGCAACGTTCAACAATCATGCAGGGCGATCGCCGAAAAGATGATCCAGGATTCGGCGATTCTCAGTTTGAAGAGCTCTGACTTCATCTGCAATGGTTTTAACTTCTTCACCAATCCGCCTCATCTCAGCCAACATCACTTCAAAATTTTCCTGATGGATGTTCACAACATTCAGCAATGAGCGAATGTTTTGGCTGTCTTGCTCCACTGACCCTGCTAAGCGGTCAAGTCTATTGTCATCCCATCTTTCAACTGTCATGGTTGTAAATCTTTTTGTCCAAAGTTATGTTTTGCCCAGCCACGTTATGACGTCTATTCTATCGCTCGTCAAACTGTAAAGTCAGCAGCCCTTCAGCAAGACTCGCTATACTAAGTCAGGTTTGTGATTAGATTAAAATTGCGCACCCCGTGCAAGCCTAGGAGTTGTCCATGAATCAAGATCCATCTCAAGTCTTTCCTGTACGCTGGCAAACCTTGAGACCGTGGCTCACTACAATTGCGGTGATTTGGTTCTTGGGGTTTGTAGGGCTGGGCTGGCTGATTAAGTCTTTTCTATTCTTAATTGGCTTTATCACCATTGCACCCATCCTAGGATTTTTGGGTCTGAAATGGTGGTTGGGGCAAAATTTGGTCCAAGGCGCTTGCCCTTCTTGTCATTACGAATTCACGGCATTGAGTAAATCTCAGGCTCAATGTCCAAGCTGTGGAGAGCAGGTCAGTATTGAACATGGGAAGTTCCAGAGACTGTCATCGCCAGGAACGATCGATGTTCAAGCGGTTGAGGTGACGGCCCAAGCTGTAGATGACGATTAGAATGTTTTGCCTATTGACTTCAATACTTTGCGTGAGGCAATGGAACATGTCTTGAAAATGGCGTCCTAAATGGCGTCCTAATTGATGTGCCGATTGCTATACAACTGGAATTCAAGACTTCATCACGCTCCACTGCGTTACTGGAACCATTGGCTTCCAACCTAAATAGGAACCGATCGCTTCTGCCCGCTGAATTCCAATACGAATTAGGTTTCCGCCTACTTGCTGGTACCACTCGAAGAGTTTCTGTTCTCCTTCCAAAGTAACCGCATTGGCAACAAGACGACCGCCAGGTTTGAGAGAGTCCCAGCAAGTTTCAAACATATCTGCTGCGGTCAAGCCACCCCCAATAAAAATTGCATCGGGTACGGGGAGCTCCTTAAGTGTAGTGGGCGCAGCCCCTTCGATAATTTGCAGATGGGGAGTGCCCAAAGCACTGGCATTCTCCACAATATAGTGCGATCGCGTTTTTTCAATGGCGATCGCATTACAGCGGGGATGACTCCGCATCCATTCAATGGCAATGGAACCACACCCTGCCCCTACATCCCAGAGTAATTGTCCTGGCAGTGGAGCTAAAGCAGACAAAGTGAGCGCCCGAACTTCTCGTTTGGTGAGTTGTCCGTCGTGGTGGTAAGCATCATCGGGCAGTCCAGCAGTGCGAGGTAGCGCGATAGTGCCAGGGTCGGCAATACATTCAACGGCGATCGCATTCAATTCAGCCAAGTCAGTTTTTGTCCAAGTTGATGCAACCCCAGATACAAGACGTTCTTGCACGCCACCCAAGCGTTCCAAAACCGTCATTAAACTCCGACCAAACCCACGCTGAGTCAATATTTTTGCAACGGTGGCAGGGGTGTGTTTCCCCTCGCTTAGAATCAACAGTTTTGCGCCGGGATACAAGTAAGCTTGCAGGATAGTAGGTGGACGGCTACATAAACTCAATGTTTCTACTGCGGACAAAGGCCATCCCAAACGGGCACAGACCAGACTAAAGGTAGAGGGGACTGGGATGATGGTCATTTCAGTGATAGGGATGTGTCGCAAGAGTGTCACGCCAATGCCGTAACATTGGGGGTCGCCACTGGCCAATACGCAAATCTGCTGGCCTCGATGCAACAAGATTTCTTCAATAGACCCTTGGATGGGAGAAGTCCAGACCCATCGGGGCCGATCATCGGTCGGCACCATTGCCAAATGGCGATCGCCCCCCACCAGAATTTCAGCGCGATCGACGAGCGATCGGGCCACAGCACTGAGTCCGGTCCACCCATCCTCGCCAATTCCCACAACTGACAGCCATTTATGCATTACCTTATTCAGCGTCATTTCGCCTATGGCAACTCCAGCTCTTTTAGGATTGTCATGACTGGCAAAAATAACGAGTTAGTAGACTTTTTAAAAGGAATGAAACCCTGTTTGAGCCAAAATCTACGAGCCTCATCATCATTCTCCTGCGTATCCACTCTAACTGCCCTAAAAGCAGAAATGCCCTGCGTATAAGCTTGAGCAATTCTCGTGTATGCATTTCCCACGAGTAGATAACTCAATCCCTTTCCTTGCCATTTGATATCTATTCCAAACTGCCCAATCAGCATGGCAGGAAAAGGAAATTGAGGAATTCCCCTTCGATATTTGTTGGGCACTTCTGCTAAGGGCACCACAGCGTTGCCTAGCGTGTAGTACCCTATCAGTTTGTTGTCATCCGACAGCATTAAAAAAACTCTGCTAAAACCTTCATCTTCACAGGTTGTAGCAGAGTCTTTTAGAAAAGCATTGACGTTGTTATTTCCACAGTTAAAAAGTGCAAGATTAACATCAGTGGAGCTTCTTAAAGATAAAAATCGCCATCCCACGGTTTATTCTCGTCAAATTTACCTTTGAAGTGCTGTAATGCTTTTTTAAGTGCAGGTGTTGGCTCCAGTGGTTTATTCCAAAGGTCGAGACTGTCATTATGCTCAGCACGTTTAACCCCTTGCTTTTTAAGAGGGGAAATTAAATTAAGAAGCTTTTTTTTGAGGTGCGGACTAAGGAAGCCATAAATCTAGACACTGACTCCAGCTAAACCTATGATACCCCAATTGTCCCAAATGTGCTTTTGTCCTGTCCCAAACACGTTCATATTGAAGCCTTTAGGCAATATTTCTCATATAAAGCCCCAGGACTATCTAGATTTTTTGAAAGCGGGTGAGGGGAATCGAACCCCTATCATTAGCTTGGAAGGCTAAGGTTTTACCACTAAACTACACCCGCACTGAAAACTTTTCAGGCAGTTCATACACTAACATACTTTTGAGACGAACAACACCCCCCACTTGGGGCGAAACGAATTTCGCGCTTCAATCTGCCACAGTGCAAAACATTTGCACCCCACCTTAGTTATGTTTGCGTTATGTTTGCCTTGCGTTCTAGATATTTTTCGTATTGCTTTATGGTGAAGCGTTGCAGCGCGATAATGGCCGGATTAATCTCTAGATAGCGACGGTTTGGATTTTCAGCGTAGGTGCGCTGCTCGCTTTCCATCATCTCAACGTCTTGGGCTAAAAAGCGTTGCAGGACAAAGCGTTGTAGGACTGGAACGAGGACGGGTCGGATCGCTTTCAAAAGCCATTGGGGAAGCCGCACCCTAAAAAAGAATAGCGCAAAGGATCGGCTCTCTTTTGGGCCAAAGGGAGATCGCATCAAATAAAGCGACGAAATTCCTTCCAGGGAGGTGAAGTAGTTCGGGTAGCGATACTCAATGGTAATCGGTAATGTTGTGACAACATTGGCATCTTGGGCCAACCCTAAAAATTTTGCCATACGGCCTTTGTAAGAAACGTTGTAAGCTGCCTGCACTGCATCTTCGGTTTCTTTGAGGTGAATTAAAACGGGGTCAAACCAGCCCTGGAGTTCCTCGTGGAGGAAACCGTGGAAGACGTCCATTGCATTTTCATTGCAGATTGAAAAATGGGCCTTAAAGTGACCTGTGATGGGAATCATTAACAAATTCTCCCGATCGAATTCAGGAATTTCGATTAGAGGGGTCGTTGCAGCCAGTTCTTCTTCCCCTGGGAACAACCAGATGACCCCATATTTTTCTCGGATTGGATAGCTGCGAGCCTTCGCAGGAGGTAATTTTTGCCCCTCAGGTAGATACGGAATCCCCACACAGTCTCCAGTACCATCGAATTCCCAGCCGTGGTAAGCACAGGCGAGGTTACAACCCTGCACTTTGCCCTTATGCAGTGCAATGCCGCGATGGGGGCAAGCATCTTCCAGGGCGTGGAGCTGACCATCCGTAGCGCGATAAAGGGCGATCGCCTGTTGCCAAACTGTGACGGCCATGACTGTTCCTGGCTTCAGCGTATCTGACCAACCCACCGCGTACCAATAATTGGGATTAATTCCCACCTCTCGGATTGCATTCCGCACGGTTTGGGTGGTTAAAGTGGTTGCCAGTTCCATAAATGCTCCTAGGCGCAGACTTTGCTGTGATTGTCTTAACTGGCTAGAGGCCATTGGATTGCCTGTGTGGGATCGACTTGTTTTAACTCGTATCCACCCTCAAAAATCTGGTCGATGGGCATCATTTGGCCTGTTTCAATCATAAATCGGTGATCTTTTGTCGCTCGAATCGCGGAGCCGTTTTCTAAGATATACTCAAAAACCTCTTGCTCGCCACGATGGTGCCATTGGGCAATGGGTTGGGTGTAGACAAAACCCTGTTCGTTCGCTGAAAAGACTTGGCACTTCACCTGTTGCGACACAATCTCGCTAATGGGCACCCATCCATATTCGACGGTCAGGATTTCTGTATCTGCGCTGAGGCAATATTCGGCAAACAGGACCATTTGGTCGAAGAGTTCGGTGGCAACTTTATTGGAGACGTCGTTTTTGGCAGCCCCTTCTACAAATAACTCTCGATGCTTCTGCATTTCGGAAACTTTCTTTTTACCCATCGCCCGACGCAAGAGATCGGCTTGTCCTAGGGAATATCCGGCCAATTCTTGAGCAATTTTCATGATTTGCTCTTGATAGACCATGATGCCGTAGGTCTCGTTTAGGATGGGTTCCAGGATGTTGTGCTGGTACGCAATTTGTTCGCGACCGTGTTTGCGGTTGATGAATTTTGGAATCAGTCCGGCATCCAAGGGACCCGGACGGTAGAGGGCCAAAATGGAGGAAATGTCTTCTAGGTTGGAGGGTTTGAGATCTTTTACAACTTGACGCATTCCTGAAGACTCGAGCTGAAAGACGCCTTCCAGATCGCCTTTAGCCAGAAGCTGGAAGGTTTTGGGGTCGTCCATCGGCAACTCATCGACGTCGATCGCTTGATGGCGATTTTGCTGGATCAGATCTGCCAGACGGGTCTCGGCGAAACGGAGGGCGATGCTCAGCTCGGGGATCATGTCCCACTCGAGCTTGTGCGGAGTCGTGCTGACGTCGCCGAAGCTTGCTGGATCACGTTTGCTGGGGTCGGGAGAGCTGGAGGCCCACAGAGTTGGCGCCTGGCCGTTGATTGTTCGGGCGAAGCGAAGGATCGTGTCGGTGTAGACGTCACTGGCGAAACGAAGAACGGTGTGGCCATCGACGCCAGTGTGTTCAAAGTTGATGCCAGCGCTGCCGTTCTTGCAGACGATGATCTGGAGTTTGTCGTACCATCGATTAGTGCAGGTTCCGACCTGGACACCTTTGACCACCTCGTTGGTGCCACACAGCATGTTGCCGCATAGGTCCGACACGTTTGAAGGCTCGGTATAATCGAGGCAGAGAAGAAAGAGGGCTGAATCAACAATGTTCAAACACTCGGCATTGTTGGATCCTTCCTCTCGCGTCAAGACATCTCGCAGGCCCGACCAGGTCTTCCGATTCTCGGTGGTGAGCACCCCGACCGACGCCTTGGCTGCTTCTTGGATGGGAATTTTCTCGGCATCTTCGACAATGACCTGCAGGTTCTGAGCGAGATCCTTCTCGGTCATGATGAGATCATGTTGTCGTCGAGGACATCGAACCAGTAGAATTGACCTCACTCATCACGACGATGTGCTTGGCCACGAGTCTGCGCAATGACACCTAGCCTTCCTCGGTCGGG
>JAAURS010000419.1 GCA_012032135.1 Acaryochloridaceae cyanobacterium RU_4_10
ACGATTTGCGGAATATTTTTGCGATCGCTAGTCTTCTAGAACGTTATCAAATGCAGGTACTCTACGCTGAAAATGGTCGAGATGGTATTGCTCAACTCCAGAGCAATCCTGACATTAGCTTTGTGTTGATGGATATAATGATGCCAGAAATGGACGGATACGAGACAACACAAGCCATTCGGAAAATTGATCGGTTTGTGTCGCTACCGATTGTGGCGCTTACAGCGAAGGCGATGATGGGCGACCGTGAAAAATGCCTTGCTGCAGGAGCTTCTGACTACATTACCAAGCCCGTCGATACAGAACAACTGCTCTCATTGCTTCGAGTCTGGTTACATAAATCAATAGTCGAAAAATAAAGAAAATTTTATTGGTTATAGGGTTTGTTTATATGCAAACTGAATCTAAGGTTAATGTTCTCTTAGTAGACGATCGTCCCGAAAATTTAATTGCCTTAGAAGCTGTACTCAGCCCACTGGAGCAAAATTTGGTAAGTGTCCGTTCGGGAGCACAAGCTTTAAAGTGCCTGCTAGATCGAGATTTTGCTGTAATTTTGCTCGATGTGCAAATGTCAGAGATGAATGGGTTTGAAACAGCTACTTTAATTAGAGAACGGTTGCGATCGCGAGACATTCCCATTATTTTCTTAACCGCTTTTAATGAAAATAAAAAACAAATATTTAAGGGGTACTCTCTAGGAGCGGTAGATTACTTGGTTAAACCCGTAGAACCGGAAGTATTACTCTCAAAAGTAACTGTATTTGTGGAGCTATTTAAGAAGACCGCTCAGATAAAACAGCAAGCCGCAGAAATCACTCAACTGAATGCCGATCTGGAGAAACGCGTGGTCGAACGAACTGCCCAATTATTAGCAGCAAATCGCCAAAAAGATGACTTGATAAGAAGCGAACAGAAAGCCAAAATTACAGCTCAACAAGCGGAACAACGCTTTCGCGATTTGATTAATGGCTTAGGTCATGCAATTTTTTGGGAAGCTGATGCCAAAACATTCCAATTCACCTTTGTCAGCCAGAGTGCTGAGGTGTTATTAGGCTATCCCTTTGAACGTTGGACGAGCGAACCAGATTTTTGGGTCAAGCTCCTCCACAGCGAGGATCGAGAAGGGGTTCTGGCATACTGCCATCAAGAAATGTCGCAAGGAAGAGATTTTGAGGTTGAATACCGTACTATTGCAGCCAACGATCGGATTGTCTGGTTGCGCAATAAGATCTATCTCGTCCCCGACGCTCGAGAGAAGGTGCAGAAACTGCGAGGTTTGATAATCGACATTACTGAAAGTAAAAAAGCAGAAGCGTCATTAAGATCCTATGCAGATCGATTAACTCATCTCACCACCGTCTTAACCCAAACGAACCTAACTTTAGAGAAGCGCAACCAAGAGCTCGATCAGTTTGCTTATGTTACTTCCCACGATCTCAAAGCCCCCCTGCGAGCAATCAACAATCTCTCTCACTGGCTAGAAGAAGATTTGCAAGATAAGTTGACCGACGAGGCTCGACATCACATAGATCTGTTACAAGGGCGCATCTACCGCATGGAAAACATGATCGATGGGCTCCTCCAATACGCCCGTGTTGGACGTTTGAAGATGGAATCGGAAACTGTAGACGTGGAGGAATTATTGAAAGAAGCGATCGCTTCTCTAGCCCCTCCACCGGAGTTTGCGATTGAGATTGGACTTGGGATGCCAACACTATTTACAGTGCGGATACTTTTAGAGCAAGTTTTTACTAACTTGATCGGCAATGCCATTAAGCACCATCACGCTCAGGGAACGGTTAGAATAACGGCGCAAAACAAAGGCGATTTCCACGAGTTTGCAGTCTCTGATGATGGTCCTGGCATCGCGCCGCAATATCACGAAAAAGTATTCGCCTTATTCCAAACACTACTTCCACGGGACACCCATGAAAGTACGGGTATTGGTTTGTCTTTGGTCAAGAAAATTGTTGAAAATGAAAAAGGGACGATTACTTTAGAGTCTCAAGAAGAGAAAGGAACAACGATTCGCTTTACCTGGCCCTCTGGCATTGTTTCACAACCAGATACCGCTAAAGATGTAATGATGAGTACTTAGAGATATTCATTTGGAAGGAAAAACGGTCAGTCGTATCAAACTGACCACTTAGTGATGGAAATGGCATGGTTGTGGCTTGTCGTAGGGCTAGCATTTTTTCTGGCATGGAATTTGGGGGCAAACGATGTTGCCAACGCAATGGGAACATCGGTGGGGTCAAAGGTGCTCACCCTCCGTCAGGCGATTCTTTTGGCAGGGGTTCTAGAGTTGGCAGGGGCAATTCTCTTTGGCCAACAAGTGACCGTAACCCTCACAGGGAAAGTCACTCACCTTCAGGTTTTTAATGAATATCCCCATCTCTTTGTACTGAGTATCGTTGCAGAACTTTTGGCAACCTGCCTGTGGATCTTCTGCGCTACAGCACGCGGTTGGCCTGTCGCCTCTTCTCATGCCGCCGTGGGCGCGATCGCAGGGGCAAATGCGATCGCGTTTGGATTCAACGCATTAGATGGCTCGACCCTTGGCACCATTACCCTGGCTTGGTTGTTGACACCATTGGTCAGCGGACTGGTTTCGGCTAGTTTCTTTGCCATCCTGCAATACGGCATTTTAGATCGATCGGAGCCATCTGAACGCTGGATCCATTGGACACCTTGGCTGAGCGTAGCCGTTGTGGGTTTAGTGGGTGGCTTAGTGTTACCCACGGCCATAAACCCACTGGCGAATTTTCTCAAACTGCACTGGAACTGGAACCTGCCTCGGCAAGATTATGTATTAGGGCTGGGATTTTTAGGTGTGTTGGCACTGACCGCCTGGGTGAGTCAGGCGGTAAATAAGAGAACGGGCGATCGCTGGCTCTTCCAAAGCGGTGACGCACCAAGCACCCGCACGGAGGTGGAACAGCAGCTTGGCAAGTTTCAGATTGTGAGTGCCTGTTGTATGGCCTTTGCCCACGGGTCAAATGATGTAGGTCACGCGGTGGCACCTTTAGCTAGCTTTGCTGTGTTTTGGCAAACGCAAACTATTCCTTCATCGGTGGTGAGTGTACCGCTGTGGATTTGGGATTGGGGGCATTGGCATTGTGGCGGGATTGGCCACTTGGGGAAAGAAAGTCATTTTGACGGTGGGGGAAGACCTGATAGCGTTAAAGCCTAGCTCTGGTTTCTGCGCGGAATTAGGTGCGGCTACCACTGTTTTGTTGGCCTCAAGTTGGGGACTCCCAGTTTCTAGCACTCACGCACTGGTGGGGAGTGTGGTTGGGATTGGGTTGATGCAAGGGGACTAGGCACTTTGAA
>JAAURS010000084.1 GCA_012032135.1 Acaryochloridaceae cyanobacterium RU_4_10
ACTTTAGAGGCTGTGCGCTGATTGGAAGCTTCTACGTTTCTCGCTCGCTTAAGGGTTTCCTCTGCACGTTTTTCCCGCTGCCATTGCTTTTCTAGTAATGCTTCAATATTTTTCTTTGCCTGCATACGTCCTATAAACTGATGCCAAATTCCCAAACCCCATTATGTCTGATTGGCTTCCATATAAGCCTTGAGGAGAGCATTGATTCCGAGTTTAGTATAGCCTTTGACCTTGGGCCTTAAACCAATCCAATACATCCTTGTCAAGCCGCAAGGTGATTTGCTCCTTGTTGGTTTTGGAAGTTAGCCCACCTCGTCGGACAACAGCCTTCGCAAACTGCTCGGGCGTGACTTCCGGGCAATCTGTCAGGTCGATATCTGCATCTTGCAGTGCATTTAAACGGTTCCAGTCAGTTAGTGAATTGTTCGAAGTAGCTTCTTTCTTCATTGCGAGTAGCCCTCCTGGCCGAGATGATCCGAATCGTATCCTTGTTCTCAGTGTGAACGATTGCTATGACACAATTTTGCAGCAAGCCTAAAGAGATGAAGCGCTGCTCGCCATACCCGAAGCGGTCATCCTCAATCGTGACTGTGTCATCATCAAAAATACATTTAGCATCCATGAAGTCGAGTCCATGCTTCTTGGCATTGGCAATGACGCCTTGTCCGGCTTCTGAAGTGGCAAAGCCTAAAAAGGCTTGGACGCCAGGATTGGGGGTGCCTTTGTAGACATAACCTCTGGGTTGAGAGAATGGATACTGGGGATTGTCTGGCAAGGTGTCATGCATGGCCAAAACCCTCACGTTATCTTGGCCCATGACCTGACTGGCGATCGCATAACTGATGCCGTCTGTTCCTAAGGCTTTGACCACTTCGCTCGTATCATCCCGATCGACCTGGGTGGCATTTGCCCCAGTCTCAAAGTTAGCTTCCTTAAATACCTTGTATCTGCTGAGTGCCCAGCGGGTATCGCTAAAGTCTGGTCGATCTACAAACCGGATTTTACCGCCAGTGCCCCCCACCTCAGACCAATCCGTAATCTCGCCTCGAAATATTTTGGCAAACTGAGCAAACGTTAAGGAGCCCTTAAACGGATTCTCTGGCCCAACAATAATTGCAATCTTTTCGCGACTCAGCGGAACTGCAACCAATCCCTCTTTTTTTTCTGCATCGGTCAGGGAACGGCCTACAGCTGCTAAATCCACATCACCCTTGATGAGTGCCTTTAATGCCTCATCCGTGCCACCGGATGCCAGGTTGATGTTAGATCCAGCAAACTTTTCCTGAAAGCGCTTTTGGAGTGCTGCGTTGATCTGACTCATGCTGCTAGAGCCATCTACTTTGACGGTGGTGTCTTGGGGGAGGCTTTCCGGCAGTGAAAAGGATGATGGACTGGCGGATTGCGCGCGGAGTGGGGCAGGGTGGATCGTTGCGATCGCAGTGCTCGCGAGCAAAGGTGTTGCGGTTAAGGCAATGAGCCGCATCCGAGCAATTTTGAATCGATCCACCGTTTTAACCATTGACTTGTCCCCAAACTCTACAAAAAAGTAACTAAATGTAAACAAAAAGGGGGATTGTTGGTTGGCCCCCCACCCTGCATTCGAAATAAGTCTTCAAATATGACTGCTTGGATTGAATTAAACACAGATTTTCTTGACAGAAAGAATACCGATAACAATCGCCTGTGAGAGTATTGGCAAAGGTTAGAGTCGGGCTGAACAATTGCGATACAAACCGTATAACGACGGGAGACGTCGAATCCAAAACTATTTCTTAGTAAAAATGAACCGCTACCCCTCTCACGACAAAACAATCTGTTCTAGGAATTTAAAGTATCTCAATGATACATATAGGGCGATTATATGATCGGGCTAAACTGACTTCACCCATTCCTTAAGAATTTAAAAACTTTGTTGCGTTACATTTTGCAGAGCGTCTGACAATCTATTGCAATGCGGATAGAAGAGGAATCGTAGGATGATGGAGGAAAGAATGAATTTCCTTTACCTGCCGCTCAACAGTTCCCATGCCGCAAGATTACCTAGAACGTATCCTCACTGCCCGCGTTTACGATGTTGCCCAAGAAACCCCTTTAGAACTTGTGCCTCGGCTCTCGCATCGGTTGAACAATCGGTTGCTGCTGAAGCGGGAAGACATGCAGTCTGTGTTCTCCTTTAAATTAAGGGGAGCCTATAACAAAATGGCTCAGTTGCCGCCGGAAACCCTTGCCCTAGGCGTCATTGCAGCATCCGCCGGAAATCATGCCCAAGGCGTTGCTCTGGGTGCAAAGCGGCTGGGCACCACGGCCACGATCGTCATGCCTGTCACGACGCCCCAGGTCAAAGTAGACGCTGTGGCAGCCTTGGGTGCAGCGGTGATTTTGCACGGGGATACCTATGATGATGCCTATGCCTATGCCCGCCAACTCGGAGCTGATAAAGGATTGACGTTTATTCATCCTTTTGATGACCCGGATGTCATTGCGGGGCAGGGCACGATTGGGATGGAGATTTTGCGCCAATGTCAGCAGCCCATCCATGCATTTTGTGGCGATCGGGGGGGGGCGGTTTAATTTCGGGGATCGCAGCCTACGTGAAACGTCTCCATCCTGAAATTAAGATGATTGGAGTTGAACCTGTAGATGCGGATGCAATGTCTCAGTCCTTGGTGGCGGGGCATCGGGTGCGCTTACCTCAGGTGGGGTTGTTTGCCGATGGGGTGGCGGTGCGCGAAGTGGGGGAAGAAACGTTTCGGCTCTGCCAGCAATATGTGGATGAAATCCTATTGGTGAGTACGGACGATATCTGTGCGGCGATTAAGGATGTTTTTGAAGATACGCGATCGATTTTGGAACCCGCTGGCGCACTGGCGATCGCCGCTGCAAAAAGCTATGTGGAAAGAGAACGCCTAGAGGGAAAGACGCTGATTGCGGTTGCCTGTGGGGCCAATATGAATTTCGATCGTCTCCGATTTGTGGCGGAACGGGCGGAGGTGGGCGAACGCCGGGAGGCGGTTTTTGCGGTAACCATTCCTGAGGAACGCGGGAGTTTCCGCAAATTTTGTGAATGTATTAGTACGCGCAACCTGACGGAGTTTAACTATCGTATTGCGGAAGCGAAGGAAGCCCATATTTTTGTGGGGGTGCAAATTCAAAACCGCCAAGATGCCGTGGCGATCGCTTCTAATTTTGAGGCTCATGGGTTCAAAAACATCGATCTGACGGATGACGAGCTGACAAAGCTGCATTTGAGACATATGGTTGGTGGGCGATCGTCCCTAGCCCAGAATGAATTGCTGTATCGGTTTGAGTTTCCCGAGCGTCCGGGTGCGCTGACGAAGTTTTTGAATTGCATGAGCCCCAACTGGAATATTAGTTTGTTTCACTATCGCAATCACGGGGCTGACTATGGCCGCATTGTGGTGGGGATGCAGGTTCCACCGGATGAGATGGCAGCATGGCAGGCATTTTTAGACACCTTGGGTTACCAGTATTGGGATGAGAGTCAGAACCCAGCCTACAAGCTGTTTTTAGGATGAAATGTCCGGTTGAGATTCCAGCTTTCCTTGAGACTTCATTTTGTGCCGATCGGATAGCGTATTTCTATCCCAAAAGTAGCCTCCAGCGTACCCCTGAATCGAGCGATCTCTATCCGCCTTTTGCAAGCGCTTCTCCGTCAAACAACAATAAAGCGTCTCCTGCTCTATCCCAACATACTGACGGTTGAGTTTTTTGGCCGTCACTGACGTAGTGCCAGACCCCAAAAACGGATCGAATACAACATCGCCAGATTTAGAACTGGCCAAAATGAGTTTGGCCAGAAGTTTTCCGGTTTTTGCGTGGGATGGTCCGTATTCTCAGACATGGACCAAAATGGAATGGAAATATCGGCCCATAGGTTGGATGGCGCGGTAATTCTAAAGTTTCCAGCCTTTTCTGCTTGCCAATCCTTGGGCTGGCGATATTCGTCTCGATAGGGAGCTAACACTTTGCGTTTTGAGTTTGACCGCGCAGACGTCAAAATAGTAATCCGCTGAAACGGTACAGAACCAAATATCCTCAGAACAGTTCTTCCAGTTGGATAATGCGCCCCTTCCCTTTTCTCGTTCCCAAGTGATCCGGTTGCGAACCATCCAGTACTTGGCAGCAATCCGGTGCACCGCAGCGGAAGACTGCCAATCGCAACAGATATACACTGAAGCAGTGGGCTTAAGGAGACGACACACTTGAGACATCCAAGTGTCCAGCCATTCCTCATAGACATCCAGAGATGTTTTCTTAAAGGTGGAGCCGTTAAAAGACTTCGTCAAGTTATAAGGGGGGTCCACCACCATTAAGTCGACAAAGCCCTCGGGCAGAAACTTTAAAACCTCGAACGTATTGCCTTGTATGGTCTTGTTGAGGACTTGGCTGACTTCAGTCGGTCCCTCGATCTGTACGCATCTAGCTTGCAAACATTCGATGTCGTCTGGTGTCAGCGTCAGGGTTTTATTGCGAGCGGCTTTTACCTTATACTTTTCCATTAATACATAAAAGTTATCGACTAATGGGATTAAAAGGATCCGTAATTTCACGGATTTTAGTCCAATTAATTATCTCTTGAGAGAGAAAAATAAATGCATAAATAAAATGTTAAGGATGGATTTTAGATGGGCACCATAGCAAAGAGCTGATTTGAAAGATGAGAAACAAAGACTAAAATCCTTTTTGGAAAAGCTTTTTAGATTTTTTGTCTGACATTTTAGTGATGCTCTTTGTATGTTCAGTATTTATGCTGTAAATACATTATTATCAATGCCAGCCTGTTTTTTTGACGAATCTATCCTTTGTTCAAGTAATAGTGGTAAGTGTAATGAGTGTTCAGATTGACCGTTGTGTTGTACGTATTTCAAAGTCAGTTTGCCGTCAGGGCTGGTCTGCGATCGCTCAACAAATTGCTCAACACCTCCCTGCCAATGTGCTCCCCGTCCGTAACATTGTGGCGCATGTGTCTGAAAAAGAGGTCACTTGGGAAGTCGCCTTTGCTCAAGGCATCACTGAATCTACTTGGGGAAGCTTACTCCGTCAACCTTCTATGCAACAGCGTCGCAGAAAGAAATTTGTGGTTGCATCGATCGTCCCTACTGGATTGAGAGCGGAATTTGGTGGATTTGCTGGAGATGCCACCCCTGTCACCAATTTGATGGCCAGAGCCTGTGACTACCTCATCACCAACCCCAATGCAGTGACCGCCTCCGATCTTTACTATGCCGATGCCAATGTCTTAACCCTAGAAGGTAATTTACTCTGTCATTATTTAATCGGTAATCTAAATCTGATTCAAGCTCCACCCCGTGAAATTGGAGTGGTTATCTCACGCCCGACCCATGAAAATTCCTCAACAACGTCATTAATGCTGTCAATGGGATGCGTACCGTTGCTGGGTTGCCTATTTCTAAAATCGTCGTAACCGAACAGGATGTCAGCGCCTCTAGCCTTTATTCCAACTATGGTCACGCTTCAGGAGAGTTTTCGGGAATTGACTCTCTTCTGAAATGTTTTGAGTGTTTTCCGAAGTCCGTTGAAGCTGTTGCAGTAGCCAGCCCTATTGTGGTGAGTGAAGAAATTCGAGCAGCCTATTATGACGGGGCTCATATTCCAAATCCGTGGGGTGCGGCTGAGGCAATGTTGACCCACTGTCTAACCTCTCTGTTTCCCATGCCTATTACCCACGCACCCCTTCTGACAGAAGAAGCACACACTATGATGGGGCAACTGGGAGACCCCAGAGATGGAGCTGAACTCATTTCCAGTTCTTATATTTGTTCCGTCTTGTCGGGGCTTGCTCGCTCTCCTCGTCCCATTCGGGCGGATCGAACATCACCCAATGAAGATTGTTTAGCCATTGAAGATCTCTCTGCCCTTGTTTTGCCTGCCAATGCAGTGGGTGGGCTCCCGTTCTTTGTTGCAATGGAACGAGGAATTCCCATTATTTTGGTTGAGAACAATGTGACTTGCTCTGGGGTCACAATTGAATCCCTAGGGCTTACAGAAAGTCCCAATTTGATTAAAGTTCATAGTTACCTGGAAGCAACAGGCGTTATTATGGCGCTGAAATCTGGAATTGCCTTAGATTCACTGCAACGTCCCGTCAGATCTGTTCTCGTGGAACGTGACGGAATGACTGCCACAGCCATGCAAATATTAGAGAAGTCTTATCAAGATCGGACGAGTGTTGGAGGTTTGCGCTAATGCTCCAGGCCACCTCCAGCCTCAAGTCAAAGTTTGATGGGTTCGATCGTTTTGCGCTCCATCTGCATACTCCTGCCCATCAGGGAATGGGGCCTCAGGTGAGTCTGCTTTCAAAAGATCTCCTGTATCTGGATTCACCTTATATTACGCGATGCGACCTTAAGCCTCTAGAGGCCAAAGTCAGTGAATATTATGGGACAGAACATACTTTTGTCTTAACGGCTGGCGCAAGCCAAGGGCTTTTAACCACGCTCATCACATTGGGCCGCACCCATCAACGCGTGTGGGTGCAGCGCAATTGCCATAAATCTGTCATTGGTGGGTTAATTTTGGCAGGACTAGAACCTGTTTTCTTGGCCCCCAAAGAACGGATTCTCTCCGTACAAGACCTCAATGCAGCTTTTGCAGAATTTTCTGAAAAAGCGCCCACCTGCATTATTTTGACCAATCCAACTTACGAAGGATGGGGCTGCGATCTGGAGACCTGTATTGCAGCTTGTCGTGCCCAAGGGTTAACTGTGGTGGTGGATGAGGCCCACGGTAGCTTGTGGCCGGCAACGTCTTTACTTCCTCAGTCTGCGATCGCATTGGGTGCAGATTTGGTGGTGCATAGCTTGCACAAATACTGTGGTGCGATCGTGCAATCCGCCTTGGTGCATCTTCCCAAAGGCTCTCGTATTGCAGTTGAGGACTTTCAGAGCGCATTGGAATTGGTGGAGACAACCTCCAAAAGCAATCTCATCCTTTTGAGTATTGAAGAGACCCTTGACCAGATGTTTTCTGCCCTGTTAGGCGATCGCTTGATTCTGCAACTTGCCAAACTAGAGCAAATACGGAATCGCATTACATCCTCTGATGGAGTTCTCAAACTCATGGAACCTGATTGTTCCGTCCGCGATCCTCTTAAATTGTTTGTGGCCTCAGACAAAGCTAATCCAGCACAACTAGTTCGCTATTTTGCAGACCTTGGGGTGGATTACGAACTTTACGATACAGAAGGCGTGCTATTTATTTTTTCGATTTATCATTCAGACGCAGATTTAGACCTGTTTGAAGCTGCAATGGATTCAGTCATCCAGCGGATTGGTCAAGAAAAGTCTGAATCCTTGAGCGGGAAGATTCCACACTACAATCAACCGCACATGAAGTTATCTCCCCGTTCCGCTCATCATCACCCGTCAGGGTTTGAGACGATACCTCTGTCCCAAGCAATGGGGCGTATTGCCGGAGAAATGGTTGCATCTTGTCCTCCAGGGTGGCCTTTAGTGATACCAGGAGAAGTTTTAGGGGATTGGCACAGGGAAACCCTAGGAAACAATTTCAAGGTAAAAGTACTGAGGGAAGCATTATCTTAAGCCAATGGATTAAATAGACTCCTTTTTATGAAGGCTTTATGAAAAGACACTTTCCGTGCTCATTAAGCTGTGGTAAGTTGCAAAGGTACCTAGGGGGTCTAAAGATCGACAACGAATCACCCTCCTGATGTACAGATTGTAGCCATTGAGCCAATTGGACGTGCCACGGGGATTCAAAATATATGGGTTGGTTAGTGTTGGGGGGAATTATCCTGACGATGGGGGATATTCTGATGAAGGAATGGGTGAATACAAACAGTAAGATACATCTGGCCATCGGACTGGGGCTGTATTTTATTTCGTTGATCTGTTTAGCTGTCAGTTTTCGTGAAAAAAATATTGCTGTTGCATCTATGATGCTCATCATTTTTAACGTCCTTTCCCTAGCCCTTGTAAGCTGGTTGTACTTTAAAGAACCTTTATCTCAGCAACAACTAGCAGGCTTAGCGCTCGGAATTGCCACAATTGTTGTGATGGAATCGGCTTAAGACAAAATAGATGGGGCTATTTTTTAATGATGGAAATAAAGCATAGTAAGGAAAGGCTTCATTATATAACCTATCTAATTTTTCAAGCCAAGCTTGACATCAACATGAGTCAACGCCTCAAGTGCCTAATTCAGGGAAAAATGGGGACAGTTCATTTAAAAACTATCCTGATTGTTCCTTTTGTGCTGCAAGTGTTTGGAATAGTTGGGCTGGTGGGTTATTTGTCTTACAAAAATGGGCAGAATGCGGTCAATAACCTTACAAGTCAATTGCTGCATCGAACCAATGATTTAGTTACAGAACACTTGAATTCTTTTGCTTCAAATGCTCAGCATGTGAGTCAAGTTAATGCCCATGCGGCAGCAATTGGATTGTACGATCCACGAGATACTAAGCGTGCAGGATCGTACCTATGGAAGCAAATTCAGGTTTTTGATATTAGTTCTGTGGGCTATGCTTTGGAATCAGGACTCTATATTGCAGCCAATCGTTGGACCAATAATGAGATTGTAATTGATGAAATTTCTCCACAGACAAAAGGGAAAAACTATACCTATGACACAGATAACGCAGGGAATCGAACCAAAATTGTAGAGATCTATAACAATTACAAACCCCTCCAGGAATCTTGGTATGTCAATACTGCTAAGACAGGCAAACCCATTTGGAGTCCTATCTACAATTGGGACCAAGCTCCACAATTTATCGCAGCGTCTTTTAATCAACCAATGGTGGACCAGAAAGGGAAATTTATTGGGGTGATTGGCGTTGACCTTTTACTATCACAAATTAGTGACTTTTTGCGCCAAATTAAACCTAGTCAATCCAGCCAAATTTTTGTTATTGAGCATAACGGGTTGGTGGTAGCTAGTTCGACGCCAGGAAATCCCTTTAAGCTCGTTGGTGGCGTTGCAAAGCGTGAGAGTATTCTGAACAGCAGCGATCGCTTAATTCAAGCTACGGCAATATTTTTAAAAAACCACTATGGCAACTTCAATACAATCGATCGTTCCCAACAATTGAAGTTTAAATTGGATGGAAAACAACAATTTCTAGAGATTACTCCTTGGAAAGATGACTTTGGCCTAGATTGGCTGGTTATCGTGACAGTTCCAGAATCAGACTTTATGGCCCAAATTGAGGCCAATAATCAAACAACCCTGTTACTGTGCCTGGCGGCCCTCGCAATCGCCATTATCATTGGCTTGCTGACTGCTCGGTGGATTGCCCAACCTATTTTGCGTTTAAATGCTGCGGCCAAAGGACTGGCCAGAGGAGAATGGAACCAGGCGATCGACCTCAACCGTACCGATGAAGTAGGGGAATTGGCCACATCCTTTAATCGAATGGCGCAGCAACTGTCCGAGTCTTTCGAAACGTTGGAGCATAGAGTAGCCGAACGAACCACTGAATTGGCCCAAGCCAAAGATGCTGCCGAGGTTGCCAATCAGGCCAAAAGCACTTTTTTAGCTAATATGAGCCACGAACTGAGAACCCCCCTTAATGCCATCTTAGGCTTTGCCCAACTCTTAAAACGCGGCAATACAACTGCAAAAGATTACCGAGAAGGCTTAAATCTCATTCAACGCAGTGGGGAACACCTTTTAACGCTCATCAACGATGTGCTAGATCTATCTAAAATTGAGGCAGGACGTTCCACCTTCAACCCCATCGGATTTGACCTCTATCAACTCTTAGAAGATGTGCGAGAGCTGTTTGCCCTCAGAGCAGAAGATAAAGGATTGCAAATTCTGATGGAGCGACAAACGAACGTCCCTCAATACATCCGTACCGATCAAACTCAAATTAAGACAAATTCTGATTAATTTAATTAGTAATGCTATTAAATTTACTCAAGAAGGTGGGGTTGCGATTCGGATTAAAACTTTAGAAAATGGAAATGGGGCTGAGAGTCTTCGCGACCTTCATCCCCTTGACTCTTCTCCCATTCCAATAGAGTCCAATAAAATACAATTGTATTTTGAAATTGAAGATACGGGGTTGGGTGTCTCTACTCACGAACTAGAAAAAGTTTTTGAACCCTTTGTGCAAACTGAAACAGGACGTCAAGCTCAAGAAGGAACCGGATTGGGGCTACCCATTAGCCGCAAGTTTGTAGAGGTATTGGGCGGGAAATTGAATGTTAGCAGTCAGGTCGATCGGGGCACTTTGTTTTCATTTAACGTTCCTGCGGAGGTGGTCAGTGCCAGCACATTGCCTCTATCCAAACCCAGTCGTCGCGTGATTGCCTTGAAGCCAGGACAGCTTCTCTATCGCATTCTTGTGGTGGATGATAATCCTTCCAATCGTTTACTGATTGTTAAACTCCTTTCCCCTTAGGCTTTGAGATCCAGCAAGCGGAGAACGGGCAAGAAGCGATTGCCGTTTGGCAGCGTTGGCACCCTCACCTCATTTGGATGGATATGCGAATGCCTATTATGGATGGGTATGAAGCAACTCGTCAGATTAAGGCCAGTACCCAGGGGCAAGCAACCGTCATCGTAGCGCTCACGGCAAGTAGCTATGAGGAAGAACGTAGCGTTCTACTCTCCGCAGGATGCGATGATTTTATTCGCAAACCGTTTAAGGAGAAAACGCTTTTTGAGGTAATGCAGAAGCATTTAGGAATCGGCTACATTTACGAGTCCAATGACGATGTACCCGTTCCGTCTGTAGAAGTGCCCGTTCGAGAACTCAATGAAATCTTAAGTGCAATGTCGTTAGACTGGCTGCAGGTATTACATCGGGCTGCTGTAGATGCGGATGGAGGAGAGGTTTTCCACTTAATTCAACAAATGCCAGAACCTCAGGGTGCGATCGCTCAAGGAATGGTGGCTTGGGTTGAAAATTTCCGGTTTGATAAAATTATAGACATTACGGAGCCGCGCATTCATGGCTGAGCATTCACTGGGGGAATTCAAAGGTAATATTTTGATTGTGGATGATAAGGCGGATAACTTGCGAATTTTATCCTCTCTATTATCTGACAAAGGGTATAAGGTGCGTGCGGTCTTAAATGGCGCTTCAGCCCTGAGAGCGGCGCAATCCACTCCGCCAGATGTCATTCTTTTAGATGTTTTGATGCCGGAGATGGATGGCTATCAGGTCTGTCAACGGTTGAAACAAGATGAGGTTACGGGAGACATTCCCGTTATTTTCTTGAGTGCCCTTGATGAAAGTATGGATAAAGTCAAAGCCTTTGAAGCTGGAGGATTGGACTACATTACAAAACCGTTTCAAGGGGAAGAAGTATTAGTTCGAGTTGAAACTCAACTCAGATTGAGATTGGCACAACGGGAGATTCAAACTTTAAACCAATCTTTAGAAGAGCGCGTTCGCGAACGCACGAGACAATTAGAAGCCACTAATCAACATCTGCAACAGGAAATTTCAGAGAGATCGAAGGCAGAGCAACAACTCCGGCACATGGTCATGCACGATAGCTTAACAAGCTTGAATAATCGAGAGCATTTCATGCGCTACATGCAAGAACTGTTAACCCAGTTGCAAGACCAGCCCGATCGCCAGTTTGCTCTGTTGTTCCTGGATTGCGATGGATTTAAGGTCGTCAATGATTCTTTGGGCCATCTGGTCGGCGATCAACTGTTGATCGCGATCGCCCGTAAATTAGAACAATGTTTAGATCCCGGACAAATGTTGATTCGTTTGGGGGGAGATGAGTTTTTGATCCTGGTGAGCGAGCTGTCTTTCCCACAAAATGCAACCATAATAGCCGATCGGGTTTTGGAAGCTTATGTTGCTCCGTTCTATGTAGAGCAACAGGAAATTTTTATCAACGTGAGTATTGGCATTGTGATAGGAAATGGCGTGTATCAAAAACCGGAGCATGTGTTGCGGGACGCCGACATTGCCATGTATAAAGCTAAAGCTTTGGGGAAAGGGGCCTATCAAATTTTTAGTCCTGAAATGTACGAGCAAGCGTTAGAGCGCATGAAGATTGAAAATTCATTGCGACGCGCTATTGAGCGAGATGAATTGCTACTCTACTACCAACCCATTGTCTCCTTGGCTAGCGGGATAATTAGTGGATTTGAAGCGCTCATTCGTTGGCAACATCCAGAGTGGGGGTTGGTCAATCCTCAAGACTTTATTGGGATTGCGGAAGAGACCGGACTGATTATTCCCATTGGGAAATGGGTTCTGCAGACGGCCTGCACCCAAATGAACCGATGGGAACAATTCGTTCGGCACCCTCTGTTCATTAGTGTCAACTTATCGATGAAGCAGCTTTATCACCCTCTTTTAGTTGAAGATGTGGATGCCATTTTACAATCCACTAAGGTAAGGTGCGATTTAACCCTAGAACTCACTGAAAGTATGATGATGCGGGATGTAGAGGCCGTTAAACTTATTCTGACTCAACTTAAAGCTCGCTCGATTCATTTGAGTATTGATGATTTTGGCCAAGGCTATTCTTCGCTGAGTTACTTGCACGATCTACCCGTTGATGCGATTAAAATCGATCGCGCTTTTGTCAGTGGCAATCACTCCCCAAACCCCGATGCTGACCTAAGTCGTCCCGAAATTGTCCGCACCATCATTGACCTTGCCCATAATTTGGGGGTTAAGGTTGTGGCGGAGGGAATCGAAACTCAGGCTCAACTCGATCGACTCAAGCAATTAGATTGCGAATGGGGGCAAGGGTATTTCTTTTCAAAACCAATGAACTGTGTTGATGTAGACAATTTTTTGTTGACTGGCCTGCAACACCTCAGTTAGCGCATTGATTGAAGACTATCCAGAAGATGTGTTGCGATCGCCGTTCAGAAAACTGCTTTTGCATTGATAGAACATGCGAACATTGCAGTGGTGACTCTAAATTGAAGGAAACTACATGTGTCTTTCAGCGCCCGTTAGCTTTGCTGCTAGTGCTGTGTTATTTCTAACAGGTCTCTATTCCCTGCGTATCGCCTATCAGAAGAACCCCAGTTATATTCCACTGGCTTGCATTCCCATTGCGTTCGCGATTCAGCAAGCTTGTGAGGGGATAGTTTGGCTGGGTATTCAGGGACGTTCTCCGGCAGAAACAAACCTAGCAGCCTTGGGCTTTTTAGCCTTTGCCTACTGGTTTTGGTTGTTCTGGTCGCCCTGGGCAGTAGCGCAAACTGAATGCCAGCTTACAGTACAGTGGATTTGTTGGGGGGCAGGTTTTGTTGGGCTTATCTATGGTGCTTTACTGTACCTGCCCCTAACGCAACAACCTACTTGGCTGGCCGTTCGCGTTATTCATCAATCCATTCAGTATGAGACTCGATTGATTTTTGACCCCTGGTTTTCTCAGGACTGCGTTCGCCTAATCTACGCCATTATCATTCTCATGCCGTTGGTGCTGGCCTCCAATCCATCCCTCAAGGTGTTGGGTGGGGCAGTCTGCTTATCTGCGATCGTCTCCCAATGGCTTCTGGACGAAGTGTTTACCTCGTTTTGGTGTTTCTTTGCGGCCTTACTGTCTCTCTTTATCCTCTATATTTGCCAAACAACACCGTCTCAATCTGCTTCTTGAGACTTTTAGCGACATTTGGACTCAAATGTTTGCATAAGCAGTGAAGCGATCGCCTTAATCAGGGGGATGCAGCCTAAGCGGTCGTAAAATCTGTCGCAAATTGATTACCGCTTCTCGATTTGTGAGCAACAATGCTACTGTCGCTCGTCCGACCGAGGTGATTGCTAGCATTTCCAGTGTGTCATCACTCCAAGTGAAGTGCTCCGCCCAATCCATTTGGCGCGGGTGAAAGAGTTGCACAACTTGCCCCGAAGCTGGATCGACTGCTTTGACCTTGTTCGATTTATGACTATTACATTGGGCACAGGCCAAGGCTAGGTTTTCTAAGGTGTTGGCACCACCGCGACTAATCGGAACGATGTGTTCGATTTCAAAGCTACTTGGAGAGAATTTTCGTTGTGACTTGCAGTACTCACAGCACCCTCTAGCGCGATCGCTCACCTGCTTTTTCAGATCGTTAGAAATTTTTGTGCGTGACATCAATGTTCCTAGCGGATATCAGGGCTTTGAAGTCCTAGATCGTCCATGAGTTTAAGCAGTGAAATTCGTCGCGTATCCGCTAATTGTGCCATTGCCTCAAGACGTTTCACCCCAAGACATTCAATCTGATTGCCAATGTCCAAAAGCTCTGAATATTCCGCATCTGTCAATGTTTCGTTATCTCGCTTGTCCGCTAAGACTGCGTACCGATCGTGAAGTTCTGGTGGGATGGACTGATTAATGGCTCGGAGCAGGGTGGTTTCTTCGGGGGGCGACACGGGCGCGCGACGACTTGCCCGTACAAATAGGGCTCGGTTGACTAGGCTATCGAGGTCGGGTTCACTTAAATCATCGACTGCTTTGAGGAGTTCATCTACGCTCATTAGAAACCTCGCCTGCTTTAACAGTCATATTTTAACATTTGACCTCTAACGGGTCATTTTGGTATACAGCTCAAAGAGTTTTTCGAGGCGTTTTGCTTCCCAACGCTACGCGAACGGTGTCGCCCCTCAGACATTTTGAAAGAAGCGGCGACCGATGTAGATACATTCGAGGATTTCGTCGTTGCGATCGCAGGGCGACTCCTTTGGAGTATCGTGGGCTTGGCGCAAATTCTCAGGCATAGTTTCGGGGTCGTAGAGATCGGCGATCGCGTTCATTTTTAAGGCAGTAGCTCAAAATAATCACAGTGCTTTGGACGTACGATCGAGAAGTCTCGACGATCGAGCGTGTAGACGCGGGTGATTGCCAGCCTCTCAGCCATAGCAACAATCGCTGCATCTGTAAAATCAAGATGATTATCGGCATATTTTTCCAAAATTTGGGATATCCGCGCCAAATCTTCTAAAGTCACTGATTCAAGTTGAATGGCATCAGGTGTCATGCTAGCCACGAAGTGACGCATGACTTGATGCCCCAATCTTGAAGCAACTAGATAACAAATTTCAGGTAAAACAACGATGGGTAGCACTAACTGCTCATTTGCGCTTTGAGCAACGGTGAGAACTCGTTGGTGGTTACGATCGCTTTGATCTGTTAAAGCAAACAAAAAACTGGTGTCAAGTAATGCCGTCATGGCCGATCCTCTGGTCTGCTGCTCCAGCCATAAATCGGGTCAATTTCATTGCGTAGAATTTCTTCGTCGGAGTCTGATGTATTAGATTGGTCAGATTTTCCTAAACCTGCAATTGTTAATAGAAAATTTTGTTTGGGAGGTTCAGAATTTTGAGGTTGTAATGTTTTATAGCGTAGGTATTCAACAAAGCTGGCAAGCTCACTCACCGCTTCATCAGGTAAGGTATTAACTGCCTCGATCAAATTCTGCCGTTCTACAGTTGTGTTAGACATAACTAAACTCCTAATGTTAAGTGTAGCGTTTTCATTATTCTGTACCTTTAGAGCTGCGTTTTGCAGACTTTTTCGATGATGCCTGCTGGGCGGTCATTTTGGTATACAGCTCGAAGAGTTTTTCGAGGCGTTCGGTGTCGTTTTTTGAAGCGGCGACCGATGTAGATGCGCTCTAAGATTTCGTCGTTGCGATCGCTCGTTTCGTCGAAATTTTGTTGTCTATGAGATCGC
>JAAURS010000085.1 GCA_012032135.1 Acaryochloridaceae cyanobacterium RU_4_10
GTTTCGTCTGAGTTCTCGCGAGATCGTACTTTTAGACCGTTTCATCTGGGTTGCGATCTCTTCCATCGTTAATTTGTCGATTGTGCGATATTGATACAGCGCGAATCGCTCGGTCGTACTAAGCTGGGGGTAACTCATGAGGGTGTCCTTTTGTTGTGGTAAACATCAGACTACCCTATGAGTCCCTCATTGAAAGACTTTTAGGTGTTGCACTTCAGATTTGAATTGGCGGAAGTGATTAAATTCTTATTCGTCAGTTATTGCCGATCTTGCAAGCCGACCTGCTTTTTGGCTTCCACAACAAGGTTTTGTACGACATGCTGACCTTTAGAGAAAAGACTGAGCAGTCTCAGTTGCAATATCTGTGGTGGATTGATGCTCTCCTAACTCATGGAGTTTATTTCGCCAGTCTTGGAGTCCCTGAAACATCTGTTTAACAGTATTTCCCACCAAACTCAGGCCCACAATACCCCAACAAAGCGCTAACCAGGCTAATATCATGGACTCCTTAAGGAGGACAAATAATAGCCCCAAACTCTTACCAAACGTTGTTGCCGTATCGTTCATCACAAACATCTGTTGCAATTTTTTGAATTGCTGCACAATAGGCGTATCAGTCGCTTTAGAATCCGTTGTATGGCGATCGGCTACGGTAGATTCATTGATGAGTGTATTAGACATGATTTTTCTCCTTTAATGGCATAGTTGTCCTAAATTAATCCCTAATCTCTCGAACGAGAGATACTTTTAGATGATGAGTCGCAAAGACTCATTACTTTTGTTGGATGGAAATTCCCTTGTCTTCAAGGATCATGGTGAGTGCCTTTTGGTTATTGCCATCGTCAATGAGTTCCAAAATCGTATTCGTTTTGACATCCCTAAATTTGTTGCGATAGATAGAAGACACACCCAGAAGTAGAACACCAAATCCTAAGACCGTATCGTCTAAATTACCGATTCCAGGGACAACATCAGGAATGATATCCATCGGTGCAATCAAATAAGCCAGTCCTAACAGGGCATTAAAACAGCCCATGACATAGCCTTCAATATTCCGAGGGTCGAAGGTTCCCCAAGCCAGACAGTAGGTGCAGACAAAGACAAAAAAACGAATGGCAAGATCGAAATAAGAACTTAGATGATGTAAGGTTGTACCGATTGGGTGCCAAAGCTTCCACCAAATTGAATGGGTAGATGAATTCATAGCAGGTTGATGATAAAACAGGTCATGCAACCAACCCGTGCGATCGATTAAAAATCCCAAAAATCCTGCTAGCAAATAGACAGTTGAAAGCAAAAGGAAGAAGGCTGTTAGCGCTTTTGCACCATCGTAGGTGTTGAATTGAAATAGAGAATTCGGAAAACTGGGTAAGGCTTCGAGCTTCAATCGCTTGGGAGTGCGAGGCGCGGGCACATCATATTGAGGAGGTTGTGAGGTTGGCCAACAGGCTGGATCGATGGTTATGCTCTTGGGTCTGTTTGAGTTCAGTAAGTGTCTCGATGATTTTTGGTTAATCATAAAAAATCCCAAATTAATCTATGAATTATTTTTGCTTCAAGCAAATTTGATTCGATTCTAAGAAGGTTTTACGGAAACGATTAGCTGCGTCGAGATCGGGAATAGAATTTGCAAGTTCATCAATAAATTTTCGTGATTGCTGGTAGTTAACTTTCCTTAATGTCCGTTCTATTATTAATTTCGCTATCGGTCCAATGTGGATTGCGAGTTCTGCGTGACATCGATCGATTAAATCCGAGTTGATGACTGATAATACAAAAGATTTTTCTGAAGGAGATTTACTCTGCAAAGAATGACTTGACAATTCATCTGAAGCTTCATTTTCTTTGAAATTCTTGAACGCGCCAACAAATTTTGCAAGGAGATGGCTGGGAATGAAATTTAAAGAGTTATTTTCATCTGTCGAGTTCTTTTTGGATAACTGACTGGAACTTAGATCGCGTGGGGTGTTCTGAACTGCATCAAGCGCCTGAGCTAATGCTTGAACTGAAGGAAACCGATTTTCAGGAGACTTTTCTAGGCAACGCATCATAATTTGTTCGAGATCTATTGGTAGAGACTCACAACCAGGTTGGGAACGGAGCGGCTGTACGGATTTGAGCAGGTGGGCTTTAATCCAGGCTTCGTTGGAAACTCTACTGCCCCGAACTTTTAAGCCAAAAGGATCGACTCCAGCCAACATTTCGTAAAGAACAATACCTAAACAATAAATATCTACGCGCTCATCGATAACGATTTGATGTTCAAATTGTTCTGGAGCTGCATAGTGGTATGTCCCTAAAAATGGTTTTGGTAAATTTGAATTTTCTATATGCAAAGATTGTATTTTTGCCACGCCAAAATCAATAATTTTGACGCGTTCTCCAAGTATAGTTGGCACTAAAAAAATATTTGCTGGCTTCAAATCGCAATGAACAACTTTAATGCGCCGATCGGCATCCATATCTGACGTTTTGAGCGCAACACCTTCATGAGCAGACTGCAATCCAGCACATACTTGCAGGATAATATCTTTAGTTCGTTTTACAGAAAGTTTTGATTGTTGTTTAAGGATCTGTTGTAAGGTTTCCCCTTCAAGGTACTCCATCACATAGAATGGATACCCCTCAGCAGTAATACCATAGTCACTGACTTGAACAATATTTTCACTTTTAAGTGAAGCACAAATTGCACACTCTCGTTCAAATCTGCGCCTAAACTCTAGTTCAGATGTAGATGCCTCAACCGAAGATGTTTTGAGTAGCTTAATCGCAATGGATTTGCCTATTCGAGCATCAGTCGCTTGATAGACTTCCCCCATCCCGCCTTGTCCGAGATGAGCGTCAATTCGATATCGATCGTGGTCGCCAATTGAGCGGCCTAGTAAAGAATCAGTTTGTTCAATCGATTGTTCGGTCATTGCTATTACCCCTCACTTGATGAACCCTGGTAGACGAAATGGAAAGGGTTCAATCGCTATATTTCATTCTTTAACTGAGTGTACCTATTCGTCATTAGACAGAAGTCCAATCTCTTTTGAGTTAGATTCTTCTTCTATAGAGTCATACGATTTAGATCTCAGAGGTCTTCCAATGACTCCTATCTCTATCCAAAATGCTCTCCAGAATCACTATCTTGGTGCGGAGGATCGATATATTCCCAAGATGGAAGACCATAAAGATGAAACGACAGTCCAAAGGCACCAATTCTTCACTTCAGCAGTCAGAAGATCGGACGACGATTCAAGAGACCCACTCATCCCTGCAACATTTAGAAGATCGGACGACGGTCCAATATGCAGATGCAGCAATCTATAGCCCAGCGGAGCGAACCACGGTTCAATCGCTTGCACCAATGTCCGATTACTTTGAAGATCGAACGACTTGTCAGAACAATAGGTCACACAATTCACAGGCCGCCTTACCGCCTGTGGAATTCAAGAAAAGCGATCGGGGCCAAAACTGTTCGGCACTCTATTGTGCGAGAGAAGGAATTCTTTCCTACACGTTTCGCCCATTTCAAAGAACAGTTCCTTGCTGTCATTCAAAAGATAGCTGACTTCAAACAAAGGCGGTCTAATCCCACAAGGCAATTGGCTGCGGCAGGCGCTCCAAAGACACAACCATTCTCCAACACAATCAATGGCCCAACCCGTAACGGAATGCATCCAGAAGTGCAACCCAGTTCAGAGCAATATCAGAAAGTATTGCAGGAATTAGACCATTGTCGAATTTCCTATGCCAAAGAACTAGCCAGAAATGGCAAGATTCGGGATGCGATCGCTCAAGCCAACAAAATTCACGAAACAAGCCGCTTTTTCCGAGACGCCCAGACATTCCTTCGGAGTTGGAAACAGCTTTAGGCGATCGCAGTAGCCCAATCAAAATAAGACTTTTGGCTATTCTCATCCTTTTTGAGAAGCCTTAGCATTTGCTTATATCCGTTGCCTCAGGATGCTTGCGCTCAAGCAGGCAAGACTCAGCAACTTTTTAATATAGGAAGACGATAAGATGACCACACAAAGTTCCAATCAGCATAGTGAAAACTACGTTACAACCAATCGATTCTATGTAGAAATTGGTCAAAATATTGTGGCGTCTTTCTCTGAATGTTCTGGAGTCAGTATTGATATTGACAAAGAAGTTTATCTAGAAGGCGGTGTCAACGATCAGCAACGGATCAGCTTAGGACAAACTCGGTTTTCGGATATCACACTGAAACGGGGCACTACAGACGACAATACGTTTTCACAATGGATGAGCGAATTATTTGAAGAAAAAACAAAACGACGTAACGTTAATATCCTGACGTATAACCAAGCGGGAGAAGTTGTAAAAAGCTGGAACCTAATTGGTGCAATTCCAGTAGGCTGGAAACTTCCTAGCCTAGAAGCGGATGGAAACACGGTTGCAGTTGAAGAATTAACCTTAGCCTTTGAAGGTTTAAAAGTTTCGAGTAAAGCGGGCGGCACTAGCACTGCAACTAGGGACGCCAAAGGATTTTTTGCAGCCAGTGCCTGGGAATAAAAATATGTTGGGCGTTTTAGGAAAACACGATGAAACTTGAAAAAGCAAAACTGATAGTCCACAGTGACCCTAGCGGTGGAGCTAAAGATATAGAGTTCATGTTTAACCCTTCAGAACTCGATTTCACACGTCAGATTAAATGGCATAGCGATCCGGGAAATCGAGGGACAACTCTATTACCAAAGGTTAATTTTTCAGGTGTAGAACCCTATTCTTTTACATTACAGAATCTATTATTTGATACTTACGAGAAAAAGACTTCTGTCCTCAAAGACTATATTGACAACATTAAGAAAGGAGCTACAGCGAAGACCAGTACCAACGCCCGTCCGCCCGTCTATATACTGACCTGGCACGATACCTACTTTCACTGTGTCGTGACGAGCTTGAACTATCGAATCACTCTCTTTCTGTCCGATGGAACTCCGGTCAAGGCGATCGTTAATATCAGCCTTCAAGAAGTCGATCCTGAAAATTTTTCTGGGAGCAAGCCAGCAACCCCCACCGGAAAGAAGGATTCAAGACTTAGCAATAGCAATACTAGGGGCACGACAAGATCCCAAAATAATCCAAGGCGCAGTCGTGGCACTATTGGAGACAAGCCAATTACTCCAACCCAAAATAAGAATTCAAGGCGTAGCAAGCCTTCTCGGCGTCCAAAACGTAAAAACTGAGAGTTTTTCTAGAAACGAGCCACCTTTAGCGGATCGATCTCGGTCATCGAAAGTACGGTAGCTAGAACCATTGCTCAGCCCCTCGAAGAGTATCTTCCCATGCCTAACAACAATCCAAATCTTTATATATCCCGTCCCATTCTTAAGCTGAATGGAGCAGATGTCCCAGACGATCTCATGAAGGATGTCCTGGAAATCAAAGTGGATGAAGGTTTACATGTGCTTAGCATGTTTACCCTAAAGATTCACAATGTCTATGTTGCCGCAAGTGAAAAGAGTGAGGAATGGCGGAATGAGAAGTATTTTAATATCGGCGATCCGCTTTCGATTGGATTTATTTCCAGCATCACAGAGGATCCTAAATTTCGATCGCGTGCAGAAGAGCAACGACTCATTGAGGGCGAAATAACTGGTATTGAAGTCAATTTTTCTAATACCTCAGAAGCTCATATTATTGTAACGGGCTATGATGTGTCTCATCGATTGCATCGGGGACGTCACAACCGATCCTTCCTAAACAGCACGGATAGTGATATTGTACGACGCATTGCTAAAGAAGTAGGGATTCAAATCGGTCAGGTGGATGAGACGCGTACTCCCCATGAGTATGTCTTCCAAGAAAATCAGACCAACATGGAATTTCTGCGAGAGCGTGCTGCGAGAATTGGATTTGAATTATTTGTCAAAAACAATAAACTCTACTTCCGCAAACCCAAAAGTGAAAAATCTTTAAACCTAGAGTGGCTCAAAGATATTAGTAGTTTCACAGTCCGCGTTAATAGTGACGAACAGGTCAATGCAGTTGAAGTTAATGGCTGGGATTACAGTCAGAAAAAGTTAATTTCAGAAAAAGTCTCAACAGAACAACTCATCACCGAGACAGGCAATGGAAAGGGGAGTAGTGTCAGTCAGGCATTTAAACTCAAGCAACCCCCTAAAATGATTTCGGTTAATCAATACGTTAAAAGTTCAAAAGAAGCCAAGGACATGGCTCAAGCATTCTACAATGAGCTGAGTGGAGAGTTTGTGACGGCTGACGCCAAGGCTGAAGGGCATCCTGAAATTCGACCTGGCAGAGTCGTTGTACTCGCGAATATGGGCGCGCGTTATACCGGAAAATACTACGTTACAAGAACTTGTCATCGCTATTCTAAAGGTGTTTTCAAAACTGATTTTGAGGTGCGAGGTCTGCGGCAAGGAACTTTACTCTCAACCTTGCTACCCAGGACACATTTGCAACCCGGCCACACTCTCTTGGTCGGGATAGTAACCAAAAATAAGGATCCAAAAGGATGGGGCCGCGTTAAAGTCAAATACCCAACCTTAACCGAACAGGATGAAAGTCATTGGGCCAGAGTGATTGGACTAGGTGCATCTAATGACCGAGGATTTTACTGCCTACCTGAAATTGATGATGAAGTACTGATTGGGTTTGAACATGGCGATATTCATCGCCCCTATGTGATTGGTGGGGTCTGGAATGGTAAGGATAAAACGGTTGAGACGGTAGACGATACCATTAAAAATGGCAAAGTGAGATTACGTACCATTAAAACCCGTACAGGGCATACGATTCAATTTGTTGAGGAAGATGACATGAGATCCAAGGCAGGGATCTACATCACAACTAAAGCGGGGCATCAGATCGATCTCAATGACAGTGAGAAATTCATAGAGATTCAAACGGCTGGAAGACATCAAATACGATTAGACGATCCGGCATCAACCATTAGCATTAGAACCAAAATGGGACAATCTTTAACCTTCAGAGATCCTGGCATGAAGGTCACATTGCAGACTACAGGATTTGTCAATGTTAAAGCAGCTAGTGGTGTTAATGTAGCGACGGGTGGGTTTGTCAATGTGAAGGCAGGAGGATTTGTGAATGTAACAGCCACCGGCACGCTTTCAGCAAAGACCGTTGGTCCCATCAGTTTGATGTCAGCAGCTAATATCACGCTTGCAGCACCCACGATCTCTCTTTCAGGAGTTGTTAACAGTCCCCCTCCAATACCAAATCCAGCCGCTATAGCTGCGGCGGTGGCAGCAGCGGGAGTTGCTACTACAACAGCAGAGGCAACTGCCGCCCCTACAATGATTTAAGGCAAAAATTGTATCCCCAAAGTTCGTTTAGTCTGTCAAAAAGGCTGAATTTCGTTTTTGTTCTGTTCCCAGCAAACTCATGAATGATAGTCCTGTTAACAAAGGCGACATCCTGATTGTTGATGACACCCCCGACAACCTGAGGTTTTTATCGGCTTTGTTGAGTCAACAAGGGTATGATGTGCGTTGTGTTACCACAGGTTCAGCCGCGTTAATGGGAATTCAATCCCAACCGCCGGATCTCGTGTTGTTGGATGTTGTAATGCCTGGGATGAATGGCTACACCGTCTGTCAAGAACTCAAAGCTAAAGCCGAAACCCAACATATCCCCGTCATCTTTATCAGTGCGCTCGACGAAGTTTTTGATAAAGTACGCGCTTTTTCTGTGGGCGGGGTGGACTACATTACAAAACCCTTCCAGGCTCAAGACGTCTTGGTCCGAATTGAAACCCAGTTAACAGTTAGTCGCCTGCAAACGGAATTACGCAATACGCTCGAACGAGAACGCGCCTTAAACCAACGGGTTGAGTCAATGGAAGCGCTTGAAGAGCGCCATCGCATTGCCCGCGAAATTCATGATTCCCTGGGACATCTTTTGGTCGCACTGAATATTCAACTGGAAAGTGCCCTAGCACTCTGGGAACCAGACCCCGAGCAAGCCTATGCCATTCTCCAGGAAGCCAAACAACTCGGGTCAGAATCTCTTGAAGCGGTGCGCCAATCTGTATCTGACATGCGGGTAGATCCTCTCCAAGGAAAATTATTGGAAGATGCGATCGCCAAACTCGTGACGGAATTCCATAGCATTACAGGCGTCCTACCGGAATGCGACATTACGCTCACTCGTCCTTTATCTCAGACTATCAGTGCAACCCTTTTTCGCGTGCTTCAAGAAGGATTGACCAACATTTGCAAACATGCCAATGCATCGACCGTCAGCATTCGGATTTGCACGGAGCCCGATCGTCTATCCCTCGTGCTAAAGGATAATGGTCAAGGATTCCAAACGAACACCAATAGCCCAGGATTTGGACTGCAAGGGATGCAAGAACGGATGATGAGTCTAGGAGGGAGTGTGGAAACGATCGGCGAACCTGGAATGGGATGTCAAGTGATCGCCCATTTTCCCTACCAAAAAATCTAAGACACCCCATCCCTAAGACTTTGAACTTTCCTTAGGGTAGTTCAGTGCTGCCCATCAGAAAGCGATCGCATTCACGGGCCACGCCACGTCCTTCATTGAAGGCCCAGACCACTAGACTTTGACCGCGACGACAATCCCCCGCAGCAAAGACACCAGGAATACTGGTGGTGTATTTTTCGTGGTCGGCTTTGACATTACTGCGAGCATCCCGTTCGACACCCAGAGCATCCAGTAGGGGTTGTTCTGGCCCCAGGAATCCCATCGCCAACAACACGAGCTGAGCGGGCAAGACTCTTTCAGTGCCCGGGATGGGCTGAGGAATAAACTGGCCCTTGTCATTTTTTTGCCACTGAATTTGGACGGTATGGACGGCTTTAACCTGGCCAGATTCGTCCCCTTCAAATTTTGTGGTTGTAGTGAGATAACCCCGCGGATCTTCCCCAAACCGAGCCGCAGCCTCTTCTTGGCCGTAGTCCATTTTATAAACCTTAGGCCATTCGGGCCAGGGGTTATCCGCAGAGCGCTCTGCGGGGGGGCTTGGGCATAATTTCAAGCTGGACCAGACTATTGCAACTGTGACGAATGGAGGTGCCCACGCAGTCAGTCCCCGTATCGCCACCGCCAATGATGACCACATCTTTGCCCCTTGCGGACAGAGGGGTTTCAGTTTGGTCTAAGACGGCTTGGGTATTGGCGGTAAGAAAATCCATTGCAAAATGGATGCCTTTGAGATCTCGCCCTTCTATAGGCAAATCGCGGGGTTTGGTGGCTCCGGTACAGAGGATGACAGCATCGAATTCTTTGAGCAATTGCTCGACGGGTAGGTCTTTACCAACTTCGGTGTTGCAAACGAAGGTGACCCCTTCAGCTTCTAAAACATTCAGGCGGCGCATCACTACGCTTTGCTTTTCAAGTTTCATGTTGGGGATGCCATACATGAGCAATCCACCGGGGCGATCGGCTCGTTCGTAGACGGTGACCCAATGCCCTGCTTGGTTGAGTTGGGCGGCAGCAGAAATGCCCGCAGGACCAGAGCCGATAACAGCAACTCTCTTTCCGGTGCGCTGAGTGGGAGGATTGGGCGCAATCCAGCCTTCATCCCAGCCTTTGTCGATGATGGCGCATTCAATATTTTTGATGGTGACGGGGGGATTGTTGATTCCTAGTACGCAGGCTCCTTCACAGGGCGCGGGACAAACCCGTCCGGTAAATTCTGGAAAGTTGTTGGTTTTGTGGAGACGATCGAGGGCTTCATGCCAGAGTCCGCGATAGACGAGGTCGTTAAATTCGGGAATTAGGTTGTTGATGGGGCAGCCGCTGGCCATACCGCTAATGACGGTACCCGTATGACAAAACGGGATGCCACAATCCATACAGCGTGCGCCTTGAGTCCGCAGCTTGTCTTCATCCATGTGCAGATGGAACTCGTCCCAATTACGGATGCGATCGCTGGGTGATACTTCTGAGGCCACTTCGCGAAGAAATTCAATGAAGCCAGTCGGTTTGCCCATAGTTGTGTCGTAATGAATTGTCGATTTTAGAGTGGAATAAGCCGATTACTATTAATCTTGCATTTTTAAGCAGTTAAAGATGTCATCCACGGTCAGTTTCAGTTCAATCCCCTCTAACAAAATTAAATCATCTTTGCCATAGCGTAACTCCGGTTGCCGATTCGGTTGCAAAACGAGGGTTGAGCGATCGCCAAGGTCAATCAACCACCCTAAGGCGCAACCATATTTGAGGCAATGGAGAATGTTGCCCGCCACGCGGTTAGAGCTTTGACTGGGTGAAAGAATCTCAATGGTCCAATCTGGCGCAATCAAAATATCGTCTAGGGGTTCACCCATGTCGTCGAATTTAATATTTTCCCAACGAAGCACCGTAATATCTGGAACGATCGACCTACCACCGAAAGTAGAGCGTAATTCAGGAAACGCATAGGCAATGCGTGGTTTTTCCGTGACGTCATTGATGACATCAATCAATTTCCCTTGAAGCCTGGAGTGTCGAGTTTTTGGCATGGGCTTTTGAGAAATTTTGCCGTTAATATATTCGCTGGCAGGCTTAGTCTCTGGCAACTTTAGAAACTCATGGAGGGAGAGTGCTTGAGATGGAGTTTGTACCATTAGGCTTCGCCTCAAAAATTTGGCCAAACAGGTTATTTCGAAAATGCAAGGTGTTGGGTTGCAAAGCTAGGATAGAGCGATCGCCTTCACGAGCGCTGCTGTGTCATTAGCGTTTCCAGCATTTGAGCTTGCCGCTCGACTGTTGCGGCGAGTCTTTCAGATACAACCATTTGTCGTTCAGTCGTCTCTGCTAGACGTTCAGTCGTCTCTGCTAGACGTTCAGTCGTCCCTGTTAGACGTTTAATGTTTTCTGTTTGGGATTGTGAGACGGTGAGTTGTTCGCGAACTAGACCTTTAATTTCTGCCATATCAGCCCGAAATTCTGTCAGTCCTTCCGTTAAGCGCCCAACTTGGTCAACCAACACATCAAGCTTGTTGTTATCCGTCATGAAATTTTTCCTGTATTGACCCTCTATTTTAGACTATGAGTGATGCTGACTCGGCTTTTGATCCAGGCGGGTTGCTTGAGCGATCGCCGTTCGTTCCTTGGCTCGTTGTGCGTAGGGTTGAAGCTGGATTAAATCCAGTCCCGTCAGAATACTCAAATTCTCTAAACTCATTCCCCGTAAAAGCATATCGATGCACCAAGTTTGTTGGGCCTGCTCAATGCTGGGTATCTTCCCCGATGGCGTCACACAACCTTCTGTCCAGCTTTGCCAGCGTTCGCCCAACTCTGCAATGCTAAGCGGTTGATCCTCTGCATTCAAAAATAGAGCGGTTCGATCGTCCTTACGGGTTTTGAGCCAGCGGGTGAGGGGGTTAGCGACGTAGGATCCGTAGCGTTTGCCTAGAACCCATTGGTTGACGGAAACTTGACGGGCTTCAATTTGCAACACATGCTGATGGGCATCGCTAATAACCTGCGATCGCTCCAAACAAACCACTTCTCGAGTACTCAGTCCTGCGGCAAATAAAACATAAGCGATCGCATAATCTTGATGGCCTGTCTTTTTAGCCTTTTGCAGAATATCGTGGACCAGTTGAGGGGGAAGATCGGCCACATCTTGAGTTGTGGCGTCACGCATGGAAAGGGCACCTCCTTGAGGGGGAGAAACAACCCCATTTGGAAAAAGTTGTACGAGGGTATCTAGAAAATCAGCACGGTCTTTCCAAAGCTCGTGAAATTCACTGGTGAGTTCGATCGCCCCGTAACCCAGAATTAGGCTATTTAGCAGCCCTGCAAGCTTCTCAGGGGCCAACGAGGTTTCAATCTGCCCCTGTTCGATGACCGTACTGAGATACTGAGCGAGGTATCGATTCGCTGCCGTCAACCCTTGACCCAAGGCACGACGATTTTCTGGTGGAAACCGATCCGCCTCTCCCACCACCGAGCGGACCAACTCAGGCACCCGCTCCAAAGCATCTAAACATTCGCTTGCGTAAGCCTTCAGCGCCTGACTCACAGTGTTAGTGTGACTTGCATATTTCACTAAAGACTCGCCTAAATTCCCAAACACAGAAGACCCTTCCAGCACCGCCAAGAGCAGTCCGTGTTTGTTACCAAAATGCCGAAACAGCGTTACTTCATTGACCTCGGCCAAGTCCGCAATGCTGCGCGTGGTGGTATTCGTGACGCCTTGGGCTGTAAAAAGCTCTAGAGCAGCTTGGATAATGCGATCGCGGGTTGAAGTCATGAGGCCCAAAATTATTTGTAAGTGACACTTGCATTCTTGAAAAAGGTTTGTTAGGATAGCGGCATGCAAGCGGCACTTGCATTTCTACTGTAGCAATTCAATCGATTTCTTGCATAAATGCCCTAGCGATTGAAATCGCGGCTACAAAAGCGATGTCCGCCTGCGCGGACTGAAGAGAACTTCGGAGTTAGTCTGCGTAGGCAGACTTTGTTCTTGTAGCCCCGAATTTATTCGGAGGGTCCTAATTCCCTGCTAGATCCGTGACGAAAGGATTTTTATGACTTCAATCAATCTACCTACTGCCCCCACGGGCAGACAGTCTCTTGCGATCAATTGGACCAATGTTGGATTCTTTGGGGCATTTCATGCGATCGCACTCTTTGTAGCGCCGTGGTTTTTCTCTTGGTCGGCAATTGGGGTGGCGCTTTTGCTGCACTGGTTGTTTGGCGGCATTGGGATTTGTCTGGGCTATCACCGGATGCTGAGTCACCGCAGTTTTAAGGTGCCACAGTGGTTGGAGTATATTATTGTCACCCTTGGCGCGCTGGCGATCCAGGGTGGGCCTACGTTTTGGGTGAGCGGACACCGCCAGCATCACGCCCACACAGAGCATCTAGATAAAGACCCCTACTCCGCTCAACGCGGGTTTTGGTGGAGTCACATCCTCTGGATTTTTTACCCTCAGCCCGAGTTTTTTGATGCGAATATCTACCAAAAGTTTGCGCCAGATTTGATGCGTCATTCCTACTATCGCTGGCTCGATCGCAATTTTCTACTGCTGCAAGTTCCTTTGGGTTTTGTGCTCTATGCTTTGGGTGGCTGGTCGTTTGTTCTCTACGGCATCTTTGTCCGCTCTATCTTGCTTTGGCATTCTACTTGGTTGGTAAATTCTGCTTCTCATTTACAGGGCTATCGCACGTTTGAGTCTGATGATGGTGCTCGGAATCTTTGGTGGGTCTCACTTCTGACCTATGGCGAAGGTTGGCACAACAATCACCATGCTTATCCCCACGTTGCTAAGTCCGGCTTCCATTGGTGGGAGGTAGATGTGACCTGGTGGGCGATCGCATTTTTGCAAAAGATGGGGCTAGCCAAAAAGGTTGTGATGTACCCTCCAAAAGCGCAGCTATAAAATTTATGTTGTTCGCTGCCTAATTTCATGCGCGTTACTCCCTTCTACGGTCATGTTCGCGGTTCTCGCTGCCCATTGTATGAGAATCATCAGTTTCCGATGGCTAAAGAAACGCGATCGCCCCCAACCCTTCCATTTCGCCCAAAACTTTCACGACATTTTCGTAGGGCAATTTGCGATCGGCACTTAAAACCACCGTCCCTTTTGGATTGTTGCTCAAATACGCTTGCATCTCCTGTTTCATCTGCGCTTGAGTAATGGGTTTGCGGTCAATGAACAGTTCTCCGTTGGCCGTCAGTCCCACCATCAGCGGATTGGGTGGCTTGAGCCGATCGGAGCCGCCTTTACCATTGGGCAACAGAATATCTAGCGATCGATGGTTGGACAGGGACATGGTCATGGAAATGACGATAAAAAAGGTCAGAACGGTCAATAGTACATCCATCATGGGGACTAGGTTGACCTCTGGCAGTTCTGAGCTGTGGGATTGAGACTTAAAACGCATGGGGTTTAAGGGTCTTTTGAAATCGATAGGTCTTGAGGAGCAGGCCAAGGAGGATTGGGATGTGCCAAATAGGGCTCGTACCAAATCTGCCGATAGATTAACTCCAACTTACTCCCCACCTGAGTAAAGTAATCCACCTGATTGGCTTGCAAACTCACAAACACACGAAAAAAAAGTAACGCCACAATCGCAACCACCATCCCCGTTGCCGTTGACATCAGCGCCTCACCAATTCCAGATGCCGCATTCGTCATATCCGCAACCGAACCCCCACCTCCAATTTTAAGACTGTCAAACGTGAGAATCAGTCCCGTGACCGTACCCAGTAGACCTAGGAGCGGTGAGATCGCCACCACGGTTTCCAGGAGTTTATTCCCCCTTCGCATATAGACAAACTCTTGGTCGCCCGTCGATTCCAGTGCTAACCGAAAGGTTTCTGGAGAAGGATGTCTGAGTTGGAGTGGGGCCAACAAAAAACGGCCAATGGGTAACTTGTTAGATTGCTGTGCTATCTCTGCGGCTTGATTTAAATCAACTTGAGCTGCGGTCAACACATCGTGGACCACTTGATGTTCTTGACTCAATAAACGGATCCAAAACACCGCCCGTTCAATGGCACACCCACAAGTGGCAACTGATAGACCGAACAGAGGCCACATCACCGGACCACCTTTGATAAACAGGTCATAAACCGTTTGCATACGCTTAAGCAGGTGGAGTCTTCCAAAACACAATTACAGTCCCTTTGCGATCGCTACTCAGAACTGGATTGAGGTACCCCGTAAAAAGATTGAGCTTTACTGAATAGATAGGTCCATCAGCATAGGTTTGCGGTGTTTTTTCAACCTCGAACCCCTTGGAGATGAGATCTGTTTTAATGGTTTCGATCGCACTATCCGGCTTAGCCCCCTCAATTAAGAAACTGCTGATAATACTGGGTTTGCTAGCAAACAGGTTTTTCTGGGCAATAACGTCCTCCGTGACCTTATTGCCACCACTGGCCTTATCTAAAATATCGCCAATATCACCCGCAGAGGCTTCCGCCTGGGTGAAATCTGAAAGAGTGAGTGGTTGGTCTGCCAGCATATATTGAATTTTATTCGTTGCTGTCGTCAGAATGCTGAGTACGTATTTTAAGTCTCCTTTGGTTAATTGATAAAACAATTGCCGTCCGCTTGTCTCAGCAGTGTTGAGCGGAGTGACTTGCCAGGTTTGGGCTTTCAGCGTTTTGACAAAGTAGTTGGCAACGGTTGCGAGGTTAGCGTTCGTTTCAGCACAGTAATCTCCACAGGCTGGGGAGGCATCAGGATATTGCGGGAAATTTTTTAAGCCGCTTTCACCACCACGGTCTTGTTCTGGTTTTGTGGTGGCTTTGGGCGTTGCTTCAGGACTGGGTGTCGCTTCAGAACTAGGTGTAACTTTAGGCGTCTTTTTAGTCTGAATCGGTTTGGGTCCAACTGTAGTGAGGGATGACTTCACCGGAATGTTTGGTGATGGATTGATGACTGGCTGGGGTTGGGCAGCTAATCTGGGCTTTAAGGGAGTCTTGGTTTTGGTTTTTGGCGTGGGGGCTAGCTTTGTGAGTTTGACCGATCGCGGCGGTTTGGGTGGGGTTTGTTTGGCGGGTATCGGGATGCTTAAAAACACCAGATGCAACCCCAGAGACACCAGCCACAAAGGACGTAGGTAAGACTGCCAGCGTACTGGTTTTGGAATGACATTGAGTATCGGTATTTTAGATTCTGGCAATGAT
>JAAURS010000420.1 GCA_012032135.1 Acaryochloridaceae cyanobacterium RU_4_10
TGGGTTTCAATCTCTCTGCGGCCCCCTAAACCCCCCAAATTGGGGACTTTGAATCGGTCTGAAGTCCCCCAATTTGGGGGGTTGGGGGGCCGAGGGGTAAGTAATTTTAGATTTTAGATTCGAGATATGTTTGAGAGATCTACTCTACAAACCTTCAATAGGCTCCATTTGCAAACAGAACAATCCGCAAGGTTTCGACTAAGATCTCAAAATCCAGGTTCAAGGTCCAGTTGTCGATGTAGTACAGGTCTAATCGGGCCGCTTGGTCGAAGTCGTCAAGGTGCGATCGCCCAGAAATTTGCCACAGCCCTGTAATACCGGGCAAAACCTGATGGCGGATGTGATGCCAAGAATTAAAGCGCTCTACATCCCTGATGGGTAATGGTCTTGGTCCTACCAGACTCATTTGTCCCACCAAAACATTAATGAGTTGGGGCAATTCGTCGATGCTAGTGCGGCGCAGAAAACTGCCAATGCGCGTGCGGCGCGGGTCATCTTTGATTTTGAAGAGGATGCCGTCTTGGGATTCGTTATGCTTTTCGAGCGAGGCTTGTAGCACCTCAGCATTGGCGACCATTGTCCGAAATTTCCACATGGGAAAGATTTTGCCGTGCAGTCCCACTCGTTCTTGCCGATAAAAGACGGGACCTGGAGAAGTGAGTTTGATGGCGATCGCAATGCCAATAAAGACGGGGGCGAGGCATAATAACCCTAAGGCGGCGGCTGTAATATCGATATACCGTTTGGTGCGATAGTCTAGGCCCAATAACATGGGGGGCGCGGCCCGTAGGGTGGGCATTCCGGCAAAGATTTCAGGGATGCCGCGACGGTGGAGGACTTCTACGCTAGAAGGGATGAGCCGAAGCGTAATGCCTAGCCGTCTGAGTTGCCAGTAGAGGGTGGAGGCGAGTTCGGTGGGGGGGAGTCCTTCGACGATGACTTCTTGGGCTTTGGAGTTGAGGATAGAGCTAAGGGTTACTTTGGCATTGGCGGTAGAAGCGAGTGCTGCACCGACGACGTGGTAATGCGATCGCTGTTCTAACAATCTCGATAGGTGGGGTAAGCGTTCTGCGGTGGCGATCAGAAAGATACCGACGGTGGGTTGGCGTTGTTCGAGTTGTTGCAGGATTAGGGTGGAGACGAGGCGAAAGCCGATGACAAAGGTGACGCTGAGGGACCAGGCGCTGAAGAAGAGCGATCGGGGGACGTCTAGTTTGGGGTCGTAGAAGTAGCTGATGACGAGGGCGAACAGGTAGGCTAGGCTGACGAGTTGGGCGGAGCGGACGTAGTCTTTCCACGCGGTGGCACGATTGTAGAGTCCGCCGCTAGCTAGGGTGAGGAGGGTGAGGAGGGAAAAGATCCAAAAAAGACTGGGTAAGCCTAACCAGGTCCACCAGACCAATTGAGGCGGAATGGGCGAATAGAGCTGATTGAGTTGGGCGGCAATTTTCCACGCGCAGCCTAGGGCCGTAAAGTCTGCAACTGCCAGAACGCTGATATTTAGCCATTGTTGATGGTTTTTACGCCAAATGTTGACGGAATGGATAGCTCTAATATCTTGCGGGTGGGGAATTTTGGGGGTGGGTGGGTTCACAGCAGGCTGACGAGGATGATGCATGAGCACTATGCTTATCCTACCCAGGGATGTCCCGATGCTTTGCTTGGGCTAAGAAGGAATGTTTGCATAGTTATCAACAAAATTGGCTGGATAGCAGATATTTTCACCCAATTTGTTCGTCATCCAAGGAAATATTGAGTTCGCGCAATCGAGCAGCTAACCGTTCGGCCCTTTGTCTTTCTTGTTCGGCCCGTTGCCTTTCTTGTTCGGCTCGGTGTTCGGCTTGTTCGGCTCGGTATCGTTCTTGTCCGGCAGTTTCTGGAGAGGTGGGAATCCAGTTACCTGACTCGTCGTACCAACGGAGCCAGAGTCTTTTAATGTCTTGATAATATCCCTGCCATAGACCCAGACCCAATTTTAATTCTGATATCCACAGTCGGTTGGATTCAAGGGGCAATTCTTGATAACGTCCTTCTCTAAGTCCGAAGATTCTCAGCCGATCGGTGCAGCGATCGAACACGACATAATAGGGCACCCGTAGGATGTTTTGATACACTTCCCATTTGGTGGGTGGGTGGTCTACATCTCTCAAAGTCTGGCCCAAATCTTCTTTTTCAGTGCTGGGAGACAGCAATTCAATGACGATGGAGGGGCTGACGCCTTCTTGCCAAAGGACGTAACTCAGCCGTAAGTCTCGTTGTTCGTATAGACGCGAGATGCCTAAGACTGCAAACCAGTCTGGACGTTTATACCATTGGGGATGGCGGACATCGTAGTAAAGGTTTAGGTCGGCGGCGACAAAAATATCATTTTTGGCATAGTTGGGCGGACAAAATGTTTCGCGTAAAAGCTTGGGCTGAAAGTCATGAAATTCGTCGGGCAACCCGGGTTCCTCAGGATTTTCGCTGGGAAGGTCGTACATGGTGGGAAGGTATTCCCTGGGGGCACGAGGCGGATCGGTTTGATACATGGCTCTGCCTGTCCAATGGTCTACAGTCGGTTCACAAGTCAGTTATGGCATGGGTCATACATGTCTATGAATTATATCAAGCTACAGATTGAGCGGGCGATCGCTCTTCTCAATCCTCAATCAACCGTTAATCCCTTCAATTGTCGATTGCCAAATTGTGTAGTTGTTGGACTGAATGGTTCTGTTTGGATATCAGAAACAATTTCCCGAATCTGAGCGGCAGATATCTGTGCCATAGAGACATTCTCCGGTTTGAATAACCCGTTGATAGAAATGTGGTTCTAGGTCTTCAAGGGGTTTGAGGTCGATTTGAAATGAAGGACTGAGACGATTGAGTGCGGCTAGGGCGCTAAAGTAATTTTCAGGGGAAATGCCTGCAACAGCTAGATCGATATCTGAATCTTGATGAAAGGTGCCTTTTGCTAGAGATCCAAAGAGAATAATTTGCGTCGCGTGAAATTGCTCAGTTAAAAGCTGAGTGAGTTGAGGAAGCGTTTGCCTTGCTTGATGAGCCAAAACTCGATTTTGCTCTTCCTGTAATGCTAGACGGTGCTTCCAGAGATCGATGTATGGGGATAGATTTGGCGTGGACATGGGCAATAAAAACGCGATCGCAACACTCTCATCATATTCAATGAGCGGAATAGAGATTTCGCAGGTTGCGTTGCTTTAAGTTCAGCCTATGAGGGCGATCGCAGTCTCATGCTTCAAAAAGATACGAAGCGATGTGCAGTGAGTGCAATAGTTCAATGATGTTGATGCTC
>JAAURS010000421.1 GCA_012032135.1 Acaryochloridaceae cyanobacterium RU_4_10
TTTAGCTTTGAGGTAGACTCGTTCACTTGACTCTGGCTCGATTGGTGACTTTCGATTAACTTGAATGTACCTGAACTTCTCTTTCTCTAACTCATAACGACACTAAACTTTAGACCTGAGTAGTTACCATAGATGACCTGAAAATGTTTGCAGAAGTCTTCGAGATTGGGGTGAGCGTTGGCGAGCTTTTTTGCATAGCGATTGAATTTCTTCCTGTTCTATACCAGTTACATGGATGCTCTCAAGAGTTTTGATCGCCGCCTCACAATCCCCCCGTTCTAAATGCACCAAAGCGAGGAGATAGTTACCGCGCCAATCAGCGGAGCTGGACTGTCTCGCTTCCTCTAGAACTCTCAGCAAGTCAGCATCATCAATCACAGCCGATCGCCATAAAATCAAGCCTCGATTGTAAGTTGCCTCTAGATGGTGTGGCTGTAACTGTAGCGCCTGCTCCCATACTTGTAAAGCTTCTTCTTGCTTCCCTAAGTCAAACAATGACACAGCTCGGTTATTGAGACTATCGGCAGCATTGTCAACTGCTTTAGGTTCTGGGAAGGGATAGCTCTCCCCTGCCTCTTGCTGGTAAATCGATTGTAGGTTCTGTGCCACTGTCAGCAAATCGCGAGGGCGCTCATCAGGATTGTATTGAAAGCATTGCTGTAATAGTTCGGCAACCTGCATTGGCATCTGAGGTAATTGAGGATCTATTGCACCTTCATATAGATAGTTTTCCAGTACTTGACCAGCTCCAATTCCATACGGCCAGGTACAGTCTCCTATAAACATTTCCAATACTGATAAGGCCCAACTCCAGAGGTCACTCCGTCGTGTTAGCACTTCTCGGTTCGCTTGTTCGGGTGAACAGTAAGCTGGGGTCATTGCCCCACTCCCTGAAACTTTGAGTGTAGGATTTTTGATGGTGCTAACTTGCCCAGGAATATTTGTCAGCATTTCTGCCATTGTATTGGTCGTAGCAATGCCAAAATCAGTGATTTTAACGATTCCATCTGAAGTCAGTAGCAGGTTAGCAGGTTTAATATCTTGATGCACTAAACCTTGCTCATGGGCATAATGCAGCCCCCAGGCAGATTGAATGGCAACGCTCAATAAATGCTGTAAGGGAGTCTTAAAAACAGTAGATATTCTGGCATAGAGTTGGCGGCTGTCAATCCAATCATGCAAACTACCTCCAGCCAAATATTCAGCAAACACAACAGGAGTCGTATCAACACGTCGCACATAGTAACAACTCACAATATGAGAATGCAGCCCCAAATTCACCCAAGTTTCCGCCTCCCGTTCAAAACCTTCCACCCCTCCAGCAGCAGCAACTGTTTCTGGTCTAGGGATTTTCATTGCCAAATCCACATTCCAGCCTTGGTGCCGCACCTTATAAACCCTGCCCATTCCACCTGCACCAAGGAAACCAGTCACCTGATACAAGTCAAGAATCGTATCGCCTATCTTCCAATCTTGTGACATCTGCTACCTACCTACTGCACCCTAACATCAAGCACATATCCCTGCCCCCGCACCGTCCTCAAATAAAAAGGCTCCCCAGAATCCCGCTCAATCTTGGCACGGATACTCCAAACTAACCGATTGACCTCATTCGCCACATGTCCAAACGGCTCCTCCCAAATTGCCGCAATCAGCTCCTCATAACCACAAACAGCAGATTGATTCCCATTCTCCAAATTCCGCTGCGCCATATAATGCACCAAATTCCGCTCCTGCGGACTCAGCTTCACCTCCGTCCTCTGCTGTCGCGTCACCTTAAATAGCATTCGCTGACTCAACGAATACTCAACCTCAGCCATAGGCTGAAACCCTTCCACCCGCTGCGTCACATTCGGGTCTCGAAACGTCAACTGCCAAAATAGAGGCTGCTCAGATTCCGTTAGCTCCCCCAAAATTAAAATCACATCCCCATCCTGAAGCAATGCCATCTCCACCGATCGCACATCCAACTCAGCCCCACCCCTTTGTTGCCGCACAAACGTCCCATTCGCACTGCCCTCATCCCGCAACCACCAGCGTTCCCCCTCTCGCTCCATCACACAATGCGATCGCGATACCGTCCGATGAGGATCTGGCAAAACGATGTCATTTTCATTGCTGCGCCCAATCAAAACCGCAGCAGATTCACCCTTCTGCGCCAAAATATCTCTAAACTCAAGCCTGTATTCCGTTCCGTCCGGTTCCTTGACATCCAGATAAGGATAATTTGTAACCATTGTCATCACAGCCAGTTCCGAGTTGTTGATTTTAGGCATGAGAATGTTTAAATTCGGTACATTACCATGCATACATCCGCCCCTATCATCTTCAGTCTCAACAATACAGGCACTCTCCGTAAAACTCGATTGAAAAAGCATTGAAATTTATTGAAAGCCCTTCAGTCCCACAGCAAAATTCTGGATGCGATCGCACCCTAGTCCACCCACCAAATCTCCAAACCCTTTCCTGGCCTTATCAGCTTGATTTCAATTTGCCTCCTATGTTCAGTTCAGAATTGACCTTGAATGCTAGCGTACATGTGAAATGGGTAGTATCATTACTAGTCTGTCCCACTGTACGAGTAGGAATACTATCCAATGGCATACGTTATGGTTGACGTTGAATCCGATGGCCCGATACCGGGGGACTTCTCAATGATCTGCTTTGGTGCGGTTATCGTTGAGCCTGAGCTAAACCGTACGTTTTACGGCAAACTGAAACCCATTTCAGATGCATTCATTCCAGAAGCTTTGGCCGTCAGCGGATTTACTCGGGATGAGTGTCTGTTGTTTGACGATCCCAAAACTGTCATGGAAGAGTTTCATGAATGGGTCACGCTCAATTGCAAAGGTCGAATCCTGTTTGTGTCTGACAACAATGGATTCGACTGGCAATTCATTAACTGGTATTTTTATCACTTCATTGAAAAGAATCCGTTTGGATTCAGTTCCACAAACCTTGGCTCGCTCTACAAGGGGCTGCAAAAAGACACTTTCGTCAATTTCAAACATCTCCGCAAAACCAAGCACACGCATCATCCTGTTGATGACGCACGCGGAAACGCTGAGGCACTATTGCAAATGAAAGAAATGGGCCTCACAATTAGCTTTTCGTAGATGCGACGATTAATATCAAATCTACTTGTCATGGCTACACATACAGATCCCCCTTGTATCTTAAAAGGAGAGCGGTAGACCGATATCCCCCTGGTTGAAAAACCGAGATTTAGTCTAGGTCGCCGCTTCCTCATCAATCAAAACTCGAAAAATCGCCAGGGTCTTGAA
>JAAURS010000422.1 GCA_012032135.1 Acaryochloridaceae cyanobacterium RU_4_10
CCCGCTGCTTGCAGCGAAAAAATCAAACTGCAACCCAAACCTGTGGTTTGGAAGCAGATCCTCTTTCATCCCCCACCTGCTTGCAGCGGGGTTCTTGATTGGCTCTGTAAAACTGTCCGGACTATTGAGTTTACATAGTTAATGAATGAGCCTAAATCGCTATGATTGCATTAGGCCATTTGGGGAATTAGCTCAGTTGGTAGAGTGCTGCGATCGCACCGCAGAGGCCAGGGGTTCGAATCCCCTATTCTCCATCATCTAAAGTTTTCTAAGATCGTTAAAAAACGACACAAACAACAAGAGCGGAAGCCAAAGAGGGTTTGATGGCAAAGGTGATTGCTGTTACAGAGGCGTTTAAAAGCTTGGGAGAGGTGGAAACTCGCTTAGGGCTGAACCGCAGCGAGGATAGCGCTTTTTTTAGGGAGTGGCGAGAGTCTTTGCCAAATCTCAGTGAAGCGGAGCAAGACCGATTAACGATTTTGCGTCAACGGTTACTTTACCATCGCGCCGATGGAGATTTGCTAGAAGGTTCGGTCATGTTGCTAGTGGCCTCGCCGTTGTTGGAATTGGCAGGGTTTTATGACGCACCTTTTAAGATGAAGGCAGAGGCTGCCGTGGAAATTGCGGTGGATGATGGCGAAGAAGTTTTGCGCGGACGGATTGATGCTTTGATTTTGCAGCAAAATTTTTGGGTGCTGGTGCTGGAGGCAAAAAAGACAACGATTTCAACGCGATCGGCTTTGCCCCAAGCGTTGGCTTATATGATGGCAAACACTCAGTCTGAGCAGCCGACATTTGGCATGATGACAAATGGAGATGATGTGTTGTTTGTTAAACTAACCGCCCAGCCATCGGGACAATACAGCCTATCGCGGGTGTTTTCGCTCTATACGTTGCCAGAAGAATTACAGTCTGTTTTACAGATTCTTAAACAAATTGGTCAAACAATTGCTTAATTCGTGCGATTCAAGCATTTCCCCAATCGTTTTATGTAGAGAAAAGTCATGACGGTTGCTACCTACAAATGGACCCTCGATCGCTATCACCAGGCCGTTGAAGCAGGGGTTTTTGATGCTCAGCCTGTGGAATTATTGAAGGGAGAATTGATTGTCATGCCACCAGAGGGAGAACCTCATACTTATTTCAGCGATCGCCTATCTAAAGTATTGCAAAGGCTTTTAGGAAATAGATCACAATTACAATTACAACAACTCTAAAAAATAAAACCGTGAAAACGGATTCAATTTTTTTCAAAATCTTCAAGACCGATCCTGGCATTCTTTTTGAATTGCTTGGACAGTCCCCCGATCTCGCGCAAGGCTATGAATTCCGCTCCGTTGAAGTCAAGCAGGTGGCGTTCAGGCTTGATGGGGTACTCCTGCCCAAGACAGACTCAAGTGACCAGACTGTATGGTTTGTCGAAGTACAATTTCAGCATGTTCCAGAGTTTTACAATCGCTTTTTCGGACAGATTTTCCTTTTTCTACAACTCCATCCTAAAACGGTGGACTATAAGGCTGTGGTCATTTTCCCTAATCGCAGTGTTGAACCTAAAAACCAGTACCTTTACAGAGCCAATCTAAACTCTGACCAGGTGCATCGAATTTATCTGGATGACTTTAAAGGTGTACCGACTGAATCCGTTGGCGTGGGGATGATGCAGTTGATTTTGGCGAATTCTGATGACGCTGTTACTCAGGCTCAAGTGCTTTTGTCTAAGACCCAAGCCCAAGCCCAGACAGATTCTAAAATTGCTGCGATAATTGAATTAATCGAAACCATTGTGGTTTATAAGTTTCCGCAGCTTAGTCGAGAGGAAATTGAGCGTATGTTGGGTTTGAGCGAACTTAGAGAGACCAAGGTTTATCAAGAAGCTTTACAAGAGGGCGAAAAAGTTGGTGTTCTTAAAGGCAAACTAGAAGGCAAACTAGAAGGCAAACTAGAAGGTGAGCAGTCGCTCATCCTTCGGCAACTCACGCGCCGGATTGGAAAGGTAACGCCAAAAGTGAGGGCACGGATTCAAAAGTTATCCCTTGTGCAGCTTGAAGCTTTGGGCGAGGCATTGTTGGATTTTTCCGAAGCTAGAGATTTGGAGCAATGGTTGCAAGACAATTAAGGTCAAAACGGGCTGTTTGCAATTGGGTTTCCTAACGTCAACCCAAGCTACCCATCTGCGATCTCACCGTAGAGGCCAGGAGTTCAAATTCCTTATTCTCCATTAGAGGGTAGCTTTAACCTGATTCTCAAACCAAGAAATAATTTGCGGTAACGTCAATGCTTCAATTTCCACACTGTCCTGCTGGGCAATTTTGTGAAGCGGCACCAAAGAAGAGATTAGCAGCCTCCCAAATAAATCCATAAAAGATTCATCCGCAAGCTCGTTCGCCTGAAGACTGGAATCTTGGCGGAGCCAATCTTCAATCTGCTGAGGCTGAAGTTCAGCAATCCCAATCCCTAACCCCTGACTCACCTCTTGCAAATACCGCCAACTGTAAACCGCAATCCGAATCGAAAAGCGATCGCGCGCAGGCAACAGCGTCTGGTCAATTTGGGCGCATTCTTCAGGGGTTAGGAACCGATCGAAAGAATCAGGTAAATTCAACATTTATTGAAACAGCGGGATTTCAGCAATCAAAGCTTGGATGGGTTGAGTCACATGGGCCATCATCAATTGGGTGAAAGGGAAGCTATCTATAATTAGCCCCAAACACAGCAACATCATGTAGGAAATTGAAAACTTAAATACAGAACGGGCAACGGATTTATCTTCTGGGGTTTGAATCAATTCCACAGCCTTTCTAATAAACATCACGCCCAACACCAGCGCCACAATGCCATAGAATGCACCCGAAACCCCACAGGGATAAACCAAAAGCAACGTCACAGGCAACAGCATCAACGTATAAAAAAACGTTTGCCACGCTGTCGTGCGCGAACCATGAACCACAGGCATCATGGGGACATTGACCTTGGCGTAGTCTTCTTCAATCATCATGGCCAAGGGCCAGAAATGAGGAGGGGTCCAAACAAAAATGATGGCAAACAACACCCACGCCGCCAAATTCAATTCACCCGTTACCGCAGCCCAGCCCACCAGCGGTGGAATCGCACCCGCAGCGCCGCCAATCACAATATTTTGGGTGGACGATCGCTTGAGCCAAAGCGTATACACCCCGATATAAACGCCAATCCCAGACATCGCCAACCAAGCGCTGAGGGAGTTTACAAAATAGGCTTGAACGCTAAAGGAGATCAGGGCAAGCACGATCGCAAAAACGGCAGCT
>JAAURS010000423.1 GCA_012032135.1 Acaryochloridaceae cyanobacterium RU_4_10
GGGGGTTAGGGGGATCCGATCTGTAGTGCTATTTTCAGAATTGGTATGTATTGCTCCAGCAACAAAAGGGCCGAGCTTAAAAGCTAGACCCCTTGTAAACTCCCCAGGTAGGATTTGAACCTACGACCAATCGGTTAACAGCCGACCGCTCTGCCACTGAGCTACTGAGGAACGTATCCCTAATAATAACGATACTTCGATTCATTTGGCAAGGTATGGAAGCTAAATTGGTAAGCTCAGACCCTTTAATATTAGGGATCCATGCATTCAGCCCTCCAGCGAATCAATCTCCCACGACGATCGCAACAACACAAACTGTGGGTTATTTTCTTGGGAATGACAAAGATAGTTGCAAATTTACGATAAGATTTGCTCTAATCCACTTAAGAAAAGTGTAGACTTTTCAACAAATGGAATCATTTCGTTAAGAATCAATCTTAGGCGCAAACCATTGGTATCCCTCGATCGCCAATGATAGGGGTCATAAAGCTTATAATTTTGATACACATCTTTATGAATTCAGAACGACCCCCAGCCCAATAACAGGTCTAGCTTCAACGCGGGAAAATTTTACTCCTTCACGATCCGAGTTACACAAATAATGAAGCCTCGTATTTTAGTCATCGACGACGATCCTGCCATTGCCGAACTTGTTGCCATTAACTTAGAAATGGCAGGATATGATGTCACGCAAGCCACCGACGGCATGAAGGGACAGGCTCTTGCGGTTCAACTTGTGCCGGACCTCGTTATGCTGGACCTGATGCTCCCCAAAGTGGATGGGTTTACCATCTGTCAGCGCTTGCGCCGAGACGAACGAACCGCTGATATTCCAGTTCTGATGCTGACAGCGTTAAGTCAGACTCAAGATAAGGTGGAAGGATTTAACGCTGGGGCGGATGACTATCTCACCAAACCTTTTGAATTAGAGGAGATGCTGGCCCGCGTGAGGGCGCTCCTGCGCAGAACCGATCGCATTCCTCAAGCGGCCAAGCATACTGAAATCCTGAGCTATGGACCGTTAACCCTAGTTCCAGAACGGTTTGAGGTGCTCTGGCTAGAAAAAGTGATTCGGTTGACTCGCCTTGAATTTGAGCTGCTCCATTGTCTGCTCCAACGACACGGTCAAACCGTTTCCCCTAGTGAAATTTTGCAAGAGGTTTGGGGGTACGACCCAAACGACGATATTGAAACCATTCGGGTCCACGTGCGTCACTTGCGGACGAAGTTAGAGCCAGATCCGCGTCACCCCCGCTATATCAAGACCGTCTATGGAGCGGGATATTGCCTGGAATTGCCCAGCTTGCCTCAATCAGAGGATGGTACGCTCAGTGCTTTGGCTGCGGCTAGAGTTTCTGATGAGACCATGCCCGCTTTGCTAGAAGACTGAGTTTTTTTGATGGCCTAGGCAGGTGAAGTGAGCGGGTATTGAAGGGGATCCATTTCATTGATGGGGAACCGATCGATGAGTTGGCTGGCTCTTCTGGCATTGCTGCGGAGTTCCGCATCCAGGTAGGGAACATTTGGAATTTGAGAAAGGACATCGACGGTACGCCTTAGAAGTCTGACAATATCGCCTTCGTCTAGGCTTGTATTCGCACACAAGTCCATCCACCCCGTCCCTAGAGCCCATTGTTCGACGAGCCCGACCAATTCGGTTTCCAGCCAGACTGGCATCATTACGTCTTCTCGATGTTGCGCTTGAATGAGTTGGCGTCTGAGGGGCTTTAAGTTATCTAAGATACTTTTGACGGGGGGCGAGATGGGGTAACGGGTCCAACTGTCGGGACGGTTGTTCTCTGAGACTAGGGCGGCACAAACCGCAGCCAAATGATGGGGGGCAAGCTCTTCCAATCCACCCGATCGCAGGGCTAAGGCCAGCCACAATTCATTTTCTCCGCGTCATCATGGCGGCGGTTTTACCAAGAATAGTCGGGGTCAGGTTCGTCCAAAGCTTCAAATTGCCGAAGCAGATTGACGAGGCACAGGAAATCATTCCAGCGTTGGTGGCTTTGGCGGTGCAGTTTTTCCTTGCGATCGTGCAGTTGGGACTGGAGGCGATCGATCCGTCGCTCCAGCCGCAGAAAGAGGGAGTGTTCTTTACGGGTTACATGAGCGGGGTGCTGTTCGATTTGGATTTGGACCGTGTCGATGCGTTGTTGTTGGGCCAATACTTCAGGAGTAGGTGTCCAATTCGGTTGGGGCAATTGCTGTGCGATCGTGGCGGTCTCATCGTTTCCGGGTCGGGTATGCCCTGGCTTGAGGGACCAGTCTTTGGGGGGAGAGGGAACGGGGATAGAAAGTTGTCCGCCCAAAGCAGTTACGTCGCGACTGCCGACTACAGCCCAGTAATTGTCTTGACGCAGACAGAGAAAATAGGGAGATTGACCGCTTCCTGACAATTTTTCAACCACAAGGGCATTCAGGAGCTGCCGATCGCTATTCTTCAGTAATAAAATGCGTCCAAAGGTAACTTTTGAGAGGATCGGCAGTAGTTCCTGAAGACGGACTTCATCGGCTTGATGCTCCAAAATTTTGAGGAGGCGCTGTTCTTCCTTCAGATGGCCTTTGAGTTTGCTGTATTGCTGGATCGCGCCCAGATCGACCTGGCTCAGTTTTTGCTCCACTGCGGCAACTTCTTGTTCTAGATCGCGATCGCCTGTTGCTGGGGAGACAACTGCTGCATGGCAATATACTGCCCGAAACTGCGCTCGATCAGTTCTTTGGATTCTTCTAAGGTATGGGTTTGCAGCAAGTTCAACACCATGCGCACGCAGCTCGCCGAGATGCCCCGGAGCTCCTTCCAGGACGGTTCCCGCACGGACCGGTCCATCGTAGTGAGGCAGTGGATCCAGGATCCACTTGATTCACTACGGTACACCCGCTAGATGCCAGCTCGGGGCTGTGCGACGTGCTGCCATGCTAGCGTGCTCTGGCAGCTCGCCATCATCGTGAGTGCCATGCATATGTTGCAGGTATGGTCGATGTGCGCATGCGTATGCACCACGCACTGCAATGGCCCCTGCCAGTTTGGCGGGGGCTGCCTCGACGTAGCCGGCGCATGTACAGCCGGTGCGGCTGGCGTAGGACTTGTGCAATGGACATCTAGGCCGTGTCAGCGGCAGCCATAGAGTTGGAGCGGACACGGTGCGGTGAGCATCTGCGCGCGCTGTCTAGAGGGCACTGCCTGGTCCTCCGGGGGCGGGTGACCGATCCACCGGGGCGATCTGGTGCATGTCCGGCTCGAGTTGCAGGGTATCGGC
>JAAURS010000086.1 GCA_012032135.1 Acaryochloridaceae cyanobacterium RU_4_10
TGGGTCGCGATCTCATCCATTGTTAATTGCTCGATTATGCGATATTGATACAGCGCAAATCGCTCGGTCGTACTAAAGATGGCTGTAGCTCATGGGGGTGTCCTTTTGTTGTGGTAAACATCAGACTACCCTATGAGTCCCTCATTGAAAGACTTTTAGGTGTTGCACTTCAGATTTGAATTGGCGAAAAGAGTAACCTTTCTGCCTAATCAGTTCAAACAAGGGATTACCACCCTCTATCAACAATCTATAGAATGTCGAATCAGATTCAAATTCCAAATTAAGTATTTCTTTAAGTTTTTTCTCAGTTCCTGAATCTTCAAAGGAGGTAGTTTCAAAAGGGTTTTGAATAATTCCAAAAGCCTTATGAAGGAATAGCAACCCTCGCAAATAAAAGTAAATTGATTGATGTGGCATCACTTTACCCAAAAGTGAACTATCTGGAAGGATAAATTGAAGAGATCTATCTAAATATTCTTTGCGTATAACTTCGATAAATCTTAAGGGTCTGTCTAAGATGGGATTGTTTTCCACAGAGGCAAAAACTATACTTTTCACTTGTCCGCAAGCGTCTGTTTCCCACCCAAATCGTATTAAATCTATATTGCTTCAGTTGCGGCCTTTTGAGCTTGACGCTGAACACTTGGATCAACACCAGCCGCCAACAACTTTCGGGCTTCTTCTCTGCGCTCTCTGGCCAAGGCCAATGGCACATCAGGGTAGCGTCCAAACCCAATCCGCTTCTCCTTTCCATTCATTCGATATTTGAAGCGCCACACCTTACCGCCTGGTGGCGTGACCTCCAAATAAAGTCCGCGCTCGTCCCATAGCCGTTGGGCTTTGCCGTTTCCTTTCGCTTGTCGTATCTGGATATCAGTCAACATGGGGGCATCGCTTTTTAGAGTTTTAGCTTGCCTACAAATCATGCCCTCTGTGCCCCCTGGATTACAATAGACAAACTCGGACTATACAGGACTCTAAAACAACAAAAACCCTCTACTGGAGAGGGCTTGATGGATGTTATTGGACATCATTGGATTGTCTAATGATGGGTGACCGGGGAGTCGAACCCCGAACCAAAAGATTAAGAGTCTTCTGCTCTGCCATTGAGCTAGTCACCCGTTTTAACGCTTTCTCGCTCACTACGTTTTATAGTTCTCGAGCAGCGTGCTCTACATATTAGCATAGCCCCCATAGCTTGCCAAACGCATAGAAAGGTAAGCAAACGCTACTTTTGCTGTTGATAAAGTTGCTTAAATAACCGTTGCTGCACCGCATGGTCCACAATTGGGACTGGATACCCCGCGCGATCGCACACTTCAATTGGAATTTTTCCGCTCACCAACTGAGTCGTATCTACACTTCGTAGCTCAGGAATCCATTCCCGGATATAGTCTGCCTCTGGGTCAAATTTTTGGGCTTGAGTTGAGGGGTTAAAAATGCGGAGGGGTTTGGGGTCCATTCCACTGGATGCACTCCATTGCCATCCCCCATTATTGGCCGACAAATCGCCATCAATGAGGTTTTGCATAAAGTACTTTTCACCCCGCTGCCAATTCACAATCAAATCCTTGGTCAAAAAACTGGCCACAATCATCCGGCAACGATTGTGCATCCATCCGGTTTGGTTGAGCTGTCGCATGGCGGCATCCACAATAGGAAAACCCGTTTGGCCGTTACACCACGCCTCAAACTGAGCATCCGTTCCTTGCCACGGAAAATTCCGCCACAAACTTCGGTAAGGCCCATCAGCCAAGGTTGGAAACGCATAGAGTGCGTGTTGGTAAAACTCGCGCCAAGCTAACTCTTGCCGCCAGGTTTGAATGCTGGCCCTCATTTCATCGCTGCGACAGTCCTCCAACACAATGGTCGTAGCCGTCCAGACCGTCCGAATCCCAATAGCCCCAAACTTCAGGGGGGCGCTGAGTAAGGATGTCCCAGGAACACCAGGGAAATTTCGATTTTCTTGATATTCAGCGATCGCATTATGGCAGAAGTAGTCCAGGGTTTCTTGAGCTGCCTGTTCTCCCGGATCCATAATCAGGGGCGCATCCCAGACAAAGCCCAGCTCAGGGGCTGTGGGGAGCGGCATTATGCCCGCTTCGATCGCCGTTGCGTGTTCCTCTGGAGTGAGTCCTTGAGCATTTCCAAATTTCGGGACAGGGGCTAGTTTGGTTTTACTGCTCCAATTCCGCCAAAAGGGCGTATAAACCGTGTAAGGTTCGCCAGCTCCTGTCAAAATTTCTCCTGGGGCATGAAGCAGTTGATCCCAAAAGGTTGAGACGGCAATCCCTTCGTTTTGAAGGGCTTCAGTGACCTTGCGATCGCGTTCTCTCCCGTAGGGTTCGACATCTTGATTCCAATAGACAGACGATGCCTGGAGAGCGCGAGCCAACTGAGGAATGGCCTGTTCGGGCTTGGCTTTCAGAAATAAAAGTTGACTCCCCGCACATTCATAGCGTTGTTCTAATGCTTGCAAGCATCCCACCATGTAACTCACACGGGCTGGAGCCATATCATCCCGATTCAAAATATTGGGATCCAGACAGAATATCCCCACCACTTTCGACGAATGGGCTCGGGCGGCTGACAATCCAATATTGTCTGTAATTCTGAGGTCGCGGCGATGCCAAAATAAGACTAAATCAGCCATCAAAGTTTCATGGGGGTGTGTTTTTACGGTAGATGGCTTCGATCCCTGCGTTCATAGCACCATAGCTTCATCTTGGGCAGGAAATCAAGGGTTTAAAGGATTAAACGGGATGCACGATCCCCCTGCTTCTTTCCTCATCAATTCACAAAAAGTCTTGTCTTTTTGTGAAAAATTTGTTACTTTAGTTTACATAAAGACACAAATACTTAAAAAGTTAACTAAAACTCCCTTTGTGCTCTCAGCCCACCTGAGGTAAGTGCCTTTTATACAGGCGTGTCTTTAGTAAAAAATCACTCGATATCCCTTAAACCCTTCCACTCTCCTGGTAGGGGTTTTTTATGTGCAATGCCTGCCTTTAGTCTAGCGTTGCTGACTCTTGAACTGGAGCGATCGCGGAAGGTAATGGCTCAACGCTATGGAAATGGACTCGGTTAAAGTAGCGATCTCCATTGGGAATTTCCCATTACATCGACAAGCCGATGGTCGAATAGAATTTGTCCCGCACCATAGATATGGCGCGCGGTAATGGTATGGGCGACGGTTTCATCCAGTCCACTAATGGAAACGACCAATTGGGCATGGTTGCGCAGTAGAGATTCTGAGGTGGATCCATAGAGTGGACTATTAGGGGTAATCGGGGAATAAACCGTCCAGGAGAGCGCAAGGGCTGGGGTGCGATCGCGGATGAGGTCTAGGGTATGAACGCGATACACAAATTCTCCCTCTGCGGTCCATTCATCGCGTAGAAAATAGACCTGAATCTGAGTTTCCAAAATTTGGTTATTTCGCTCATTGGCGAGGCGAAACATCAAAGTCTGTACTCCATTATGGGGCGCGATCGCTGCATTTTCGCTAAACAAGACTCGTGCCGTCGGTTTAGAGAATCGAGCAAAAGATAAGCCTGTTACAACGGCGATCACCAACAAGCTCGTAATGGCTTCTAAGGTGACAATGGTATTTGCATAGGTGGTCTTGGGTGCAATGACGCCGTAGCCAATGGAACCTAAAGTATGAACGCTAAAAAAGAATGCGTCTTCAAAGGAGCCAGGACGGGCTCCAGTCAGGCAATCGCCGCCCATTAGATACAGGAACCCAAAAATGACGTTTATTGCTAAATAAGCCCCTGAAATAATGGCGACAAATCCCCACCAGGGAATCATCAACATTAAATGATAGGGGTCGCGCCAATAGGTATACCAAGTTTTACCCCGCTCAACATTAAACCTGCCATCCTCCTGTCTGGCAATTCGGATCGGTTGACGGGGAGGACGAAAAAATTGATGAGATCGCTGTTTAAACTTGGAGCGCATAAACGTACCGAAGCTTTAACGTCGCTAGTGTAGCTTATTTCCAAAGCTTTTACGGATTTGGGACTATACCTAAAATTTGTCGTTGATACTCTAGTTCGCTCATCAATTCGGTGGTGTTTTCAACGCGATCGACAAACACGATGCCCTGAAGATGGTCGTATTCATGTTGAAAGACCCGCGCCACAAAATCATGAAGGATAAGTTGTTGGGTTTGCCCATCTCGATCTTGATATTCAACAGTAACGGATTTATACCGAGGCACTAACCCCCGAATCCCCGGCACGCTCAAACATCCTTCCCACCCTTTTTCAGTTTCATCTGAATGTTCGACCAACTGAGGGTTAAACATTGGGATGGGCGATATCTGCGGTGCATTGGGATAGCGCAGGGTTGGACGAGAGGCCACAATGACCAGTTGCTTGGCAACCCCTACCTGAGTTGCTGCAATCCCTACCCCAGCAGATTGAGTCATGGTTTGCAGCAGGTCAGCAATCAGGATCTGATAGGCCCGATCCTGTGGACGATCGATCCATTCGGCGGTTTGTCTCAAAACTGGGTTACCGATTTGGGCAATCTCTAGGGAGGGTTCAGTCATGATTAAAACTGCTTGAGGAATCTCAGGTCACTGGTATAGAGGCGGCGGATGTCATCGATTTGGTGGAGCACCATTGCAAAACGTTCTACGCCAAATCCAGCGGCAAACCCTGAATAGATTTCAGGATCGTAACCCACTGCTTTGAGGACGTTGGGGTCTACCATACCGCAGCCTAAAACTTCGAGCCAACGGCCATTCCACTCTACATCCACTTCGGCTGAAGGTTCTGTGAAGGGGAAGTAGCTGGCCCGGAAACGGATGGGGACGGCACCAAACATTTCTTCTAAAAAGATTTTGATGGTGCCTTTGAGGTCTGTGAAGGTCAATCCTTCGTCAATGGCTAAAATTTCGATTTGATGGAAGACCGCAGCATGGGTGGCGTCTTCAGTATCGCGACGGTAACAGCGTCCAGGGGCAATAATCCGAATGGGCGGATCGTTTTCTTCCATGTAGCGGATCTGCACGGAAGATGTGTGAGTGCGCAGCAGATTTCCGTCGGGCAGATAGAAGGTATCCTGCATGTCCCTGGCAGGATGGTCCGGTGGGGTATTGAGGGCTTCAAAATTATAGTAATCCGTCTCCATTTCAGGCCCATCGGCGACGGTATAGCCTAATCCCACAAACACATCTAAGGCTTTGTCCATCATGGCGTTGATGGGATGAATCCGGCCTTGAGGGAGATAAATCCCTGGCATAGTTACATCTAAAGTCTCGGATTCAAGTTGGGCTTGAATTTGAGCGGATTGCAGGTTGGATTTTTTTTTGTCTAAAGCAGCTTGTACTAAATCTTTGACCTCATTAGCCACCGCACCAATCCGAGGGCGATCGCTTGCATCCAAACGCCCCATGCCTTTAAGAATTTGAGACAGTTCGCCTTTTTTGCCCAAATAGTTGACCCGTAACTGTTCTAGGTCATCGAGGGACGTGACGGCTGCGATCGCCTGTTGGGATTGTTTTTGCAGTTCTGTTAATTGAGTTTCTAGATCGCTCGTTGCCATAGGGAATGGGAGGGAATGGGTTGGTGCGGTTTCGATCTTAACTCATGACAGTCATTCAACTGGGACAATTCAATGGCATGTCTACTGTAAAAGTAGAGCCAACCCCCAATTCGCTTTCAACAGAAATTACGCCGCCCAGCATGTGACAGAAAGACTGGCTCAACGCCAACCCAAGCCCCGTTCCACCATAGCGACGCGATGTTGACTCATCCGCCTGCATAAACGCATGAAACACCCGCTGAAGTTGTTCCGGCGTCATGCCGATCCCCGTATCCTGAATCTGAAACCGAATCCAATCCGTCTGGGTCTGGGTTGCTAAATCAGGGGTAGACGCCTCTAACGGGCCAACACTGAGGGAGATGGTGCCGCCTTCAGTAAATTTGGCTGCATTCCCAAGCAGGTTCAACAACACCTGCCGCAACTTCGTGCGATCGGAATGTATGATGCTGATAGAGATATCAGATTGAAGCTTAAATTGGTTCCCTTTTTTTGCATCAACGGTTCGACCGTGCGGACCAGTTCTTTCAGTAGCGCCGATATCTCAAAAGGCTCCACATAAAGGGAAAACTTACCCGCCTCAACCTTAGAAAAATCTAGGAGATTGTTAATCAAAGAGAGCAAGTTATTTCCTTCTGCCCGAATGGTTTCTAAATCCTCTATCACATCCCCATAGCCCTTAGTCTGGCACTCTTCTTGGAGAAATTCGCTATACCCAATAATGGCCGTTAAGGGCGTGCGGAGTTCGTGACTCATGTTGGCCAAGAAGCGACTTTTAGCTTGGCTTGCAGCTTCAGCTCTATCTCTAGCACGCCCCAGGGCTAACTCTGCCGTTTTTTGAACGGTAACATCCCGCCAAATCATCATTTGCCCCATGATTTGCTGGTGTTTGCTATAGAGGGGGGATAGGCTAATCTCAAACCAGTAATTGTCCCCATTGACCAATTGTTCTTGGGCAATCAGTCGATACTGATTGGGCGATCGCACTAATAATTCCATTAATAAGGGATAGGTCGATAGGATTTTTTCCGCAGGTTGCCCCATCATTTTTGAAATTGGGAGCCCCAAAATTTTCTGGGCCGCAGAATTAAGATCTACAATGCGGTTCTGACTGTCCAAAATTAAAACGCCATCCGCCATCCCTTCAATCACGGCATCCCGCGCGATCGGCACAATATCCCAAAGCTGAAAGCGCCAACGACCCCATAGCGCAGCAATCCCAGTCACTACAAAACCAAAAGGGGTCCAGTCCAGCCATAAAAAGATAGAGGAACCGAAGCTATAAGCCTCCTCAGTCATGGGCAGCAGCCCAGTTTGACGGGCAAGATAGACAATATTGCCGATCCAAGGCGCACCCGCACAAACCAACAACGTAGCCACTTGTTTGCGGTACAGATTGGGCGATCGCAGCAATGCCAGGATCAGTAAACTGGTTGCCCAAACCATCAGGCCGTAGGAATATATGGCATGAATGTAGAAAAGCCTTCCATAGGTTATCCGCAGCGGTGAAAAATTTGGACTGAGGTTTACTAGCTCTATTTGCTGCCAGATGAGGTGATGTTTTTCGTTGGTCCATACCAAAAGGGAGACCAACAGCGGTTCAATACACAATAGCCCGCGTCGCAGGGGTGTTAACCAGCGTCCTACCCGTGCGTAGTTGAGGGTATAGATCAGCCAGGACGTGGGTGCGATCGCAATTCCTAAATATTGGACTTTACTGGCCAAAACCTTCGTGTTGATGTCCAGACTGCCCATTTCCCAGGTATAGGCCAGCAACCAAATCGTTATTCCAATCAAAAATAGCGTCAAGGCCAAGGGCAAACGATACCGTTGGGGATTGGCCAAAGCGGTCCACAGGAGTGCCAAGCACAACCCCACCGCCACCAAAAGAATCAAAACAAAAGGATTCAATGTGCCAATCAACATGAGGGAACTTTATCCAGTCCTTCATTCAAAAAGTCTAGGAGGATTTTGAGATGAGGGGAACCAATAGGACACATTTGTTGGGCGATCGCAGAGTAAGCCCTACCCTCCCCGATTTGCTCAGGCGTCAGCAACCCAAAATCCCATCCTTCTTGAAGGCTCAGTGCGCTGAGGGGAACTGTCAGAGGTCCGAAAAATACATGACGAATGACGCCAAATCCCTCGTCTTGGCAGAATGAATTTAGGTAGGGCGGCGCGTAACGAATTTCTTCAAACAATTCTCGCCAGACTGCGGCTTCAGGGGTTTCCCCTTCCTCTAAATGTCCGCCAAACAATCCCCAAGATCCTGGATAAACAATAGTGGGAATAGGATCTCGCAGTTGTAAGAGATATTGTCCGGCCTGGTGCAAGATGGCGATCGCAACCTGTTTGACAGAATCAGTCATGGCAGTTCAGTCCTCAACACATCCAATGCTTCAAACCTCAAGGCACAATTTCAGTCACCACATCAGGGCCATCAATCCGAAGGGTTTGTTCTTCAAGCCTGCCCAATGCCTTGGGACCGCGCAATTTAAAGGCAGGAGACTCTTGAATGTAATTGACATTGCCACGGGCTTCAATCCGTTGGTTTTGGGTATTCCACAGGAGCCGATCGGTCGTCAATCGGGCGCGGTCGCGCAATCCCGTCACTTCTACGTTGCCCTGAAGATCCAAAAGGTTCTGAGGTTGGGCCAAAGTTCCCCGATTGGCAAATACGGAAACTTGACGGAGCGGATCTTGAATTTCCAGCAGTTCGGGACTGGAAAGTTTTGGGCTTGAGTATCCCAAGCGATCTCCTGACTGGTGAGCGTCAGCGATCCCATGCTGAGGCGCACTGGACTCCGTAATACAACGACCCCCGTTTTCAAATTGACCCGTGCTTCCCCGGCTAGGGCTAAAGCTTTTTCCTTTGGATTGCGATCTTGAGATGCAGGGATGCGTTCAACTTGGACGGTCGGCTGCTGGGAATTGTCAGACACCAACCCTGCCCTAAACATATTTTGGTCTACAGTCCAAAGGGCTTGGTCTGCTCTGAGCCCGATCCGACGAGTCTCACCGTTACCCTTCGCACGAGTCTCCATCAGCACGTTGCCCGTCACCTTCACCTCCCGCCCGCGCTTGGATGCTTGAAGTTCGTTGGCCCAAAGCTGAAGTTGGGGGTGGGTGACCGCAAGACCATTGCGGACCACTAAGCGTCCCAACTCAGGATTCCACCGAGTTCTCGGCCTTGAAATAATACTTTTCGCTGGCGATCCGTAACCTGAATTTTGCCTTCCAGACGGACCTGCTGGTTGGTTTGACGCACGGTGCCACCTTCTGCGGCAATGTCAAAGACAGGTTTTCCGGCTGCGTAGAGTTGACCCTTAATGGTCTTAGCCTTGGCCACCTGTTGGCGATCGCCATAGGTCAATCCTTGGGCTTGAAATTTCCAAAGCAACTGACCTTTCGCATCTGAACGGGCCAGCACAACATTAGAGAGAGCCACACCCCCCTCAACAGCCTTAGTAGTGGATGGCTTTTGCTGGGGTGCTCGCCACGAACACGCACTCAGCGTGCAACACAGTCCTAGACCAATCCATAAGGTTTTACCCGCCCAATATTGAGCACTAACCATCAAACGCAACACTAGGACTGGCAGGTTGTTCGGTATCCGCATCTACTAAACTAACCCCTGACAAAGGCCGATAAGTATACCCAGGTCGGGGGGCTTTCTGAATATCCTCCTTGATGGCGTCTAGGTCAATATAACGATCTGCTACGTTGATGAGACTGTCACTCGTCATCGATCGCAAACTCACCACCTCAACCCGAATCCCGCGATAGCTCACAGCATCCACGGCATAGGCTAAATCGCCATCTCCGCTGACCAAAATTGCCGTGTCGTAGCAGCCCACCAGCGCCATCATATCCACCGCAATTTCAACATCCAGATTGGCTTTTTTGGAACCATCCGGCAATTGCACTAAATCCTTCGTAATGACCCGATAGCCATTCCGACGCATCCAAAGCAAAAACCCTTGCTGCTTCTCATTGGTGGGGTCCACCCCCGTGTAGAAAAAGGAACGCAATAACCGCGATCCTCCCGTTAAGCGACAAAGCAGTTTTGTATAGTCAATTTCAATCCCTAATTGCAAAGCAGCATAAAATAAATTTGAGCCGTCAATAAAAATTGCGATTCGTCCGCGATTCTCCAAAACTTGTTCTGGCGTGAAGATAGAGTCTTGACCCGGCGAGTAATTAATCATCACACTTATAAAATCCTTTTATTAACAAATTAAAGCTTGACATCAAAAGAGAGAAAAAAACTAGGGTTTTATCAAGATAAAAGCTGATTAGAGAAAATTTAGAATTTATGGTTTGAGGTTGATAAACTCTATTGTTGCAAGCGGGTGTCAAAAACGATACTCTTCTTGTTCTCTCAGTTTTTCCTAGATAAGTCAATGAAACGATAACAACCTAAACAAGTTGGGGGGTTAAAATTTTTTGAAAAATGGGTTCGGGACGGCCAAAATTTTGCCCTGGTGGCAAAGCACCCCAACGGCTGTGAATCTCAAAAGGGATGGTTTGGGTTAGAGATTCAATCTGGTTAAAATGAATGGTATACCCCAACTGTTGATAAATTTTGGTACTTAGGGTCGGGACAACGGGTGCGAGCAGGTACGCGGCAAGCCGCACCATTTCCAAAACGGCATAGAGGGTTTGATTCACCTGAACGAGATTTCCTGCTTTATATTGACTCCAAGGGGCTTGTTCATCAATAAATTTGTTCCCAGCTCTGGCCAAACTGAGTGCGATCCCGCAGGCCGTGCTGAACTGAAGATTGCGATAGGCTTCAGCTACATCATGACCCGCTGTCTGAGCTAGCTCAAGCACAGATAGGGTTTCAGGAATGTCCTTAACCTCCACGACTGGAACTTTCCCATCACAGTATTTCACCGCCATCTTTAAGGTCCGGTTGAGTAAATTGCCGAGGTCATTGGCTAGATCGGCGTTCAAAATATTAACGAACCGAGTCTCATTAAAATCGCCATCTTTTCCAAACTCAATTTCTTTGAGGAAATAATAGCGCACGGCGTCCGCCCCATACTGTTCCACCAGTTCAAAGGGATCTAGGGTATTCCCTAAGGTCTTCCCCATTTTTTGCCCATCCTTGGTTAAAAAACCATGCCCAAAAACGGCTCCAGGCAGAGGGAGTCCCGCAGACAGGAGCATAGCGGGCCAATACACCGCATGAAAGCGCAGGATATCTTTGCCAATCAAATGAAGATTAACGGGCCACCATTTTGAAAGCGCATTGTCCAGAGTCGGTTCGTCTTCAGAATCCAGGAGTGCGGTCACGTAGGCCAGTAGGGCATCAAACCAGACATACAGGGTATGTTTGGGATTGTCAGGAACCGGAATTCCCCAGTCTAAATTGATGCGCGAGATGGAAAAGTCCTGAAGCCCCTGTTTCACAAAGTTCAACACTTCATTGCGGCGGCTTTCCGGCAGAATAAAGTCAGGATGAGCCGCGTAGTGCTCCAGAAGCTGTTGTTGGTATCGCGATAGACGAAAGAAATAATTTTCTTCATCCCGCCATTCCACCCCCCGATTGGTATGGATGGGGCAAAACTTTTCAGGCAATAGATCGCGTTCTTCTTTAAATTCTTCGCAATCGACGCAATACCAGCCTTTCTGCTGCCCCAAGTAAATATCGCCCTTGTCCCACACCCGTTGGAAAAATTCTTTGACGATCGCAGTGTGGCGATCGCTAGTGGTGCGGCTAAAGCGATCGTATTGAATGTCTAATCGAGCCCAAAGATCTTGGAATCCAGCCGCAATTTCATCGCAGTGGGCTTGGGGATCGCGATTGAGTTGCTCTGCCGTCCGCTGAATTTTCTGACCGTGCTCATCTGTGCCCGTAATGAGGAGGACGTCATCGCCCTGCAAACGATGAAAACGGGCAATAACATCAGCAGCCATGGTTGTATAAGCACTGCCAATATGGGGTAAACCGTTAACATAGTAAAGAGGGGTGGTAATGGAAAAGCTTTTTTATCAGTAAGTGTCATATAAAAAAACATGCGGACTAATCCCCAACCTCCATCATACAAGCCAGGGATTGCATTTTGGGGTGAGTTTTTGACTAGATACTTACAAAAGCCTTATGGCGCTCATATCTAGAAAGTATCTAACCATTATTGGATGATTAAGCCTATTTTTGCGAACAATTGAAAGATTTTGAGAGACTTAGTTCAGTTCCTGATGGGTTCCAGCAGACCCGATCGAAGATTTGAAACAGTATGTACAGCCCTCGCCCGCAATCGCATCCTTCTTCCGGTAAAGGATTCTCAACAACGGGCGGATGGCAGATCTTGGGGGGTACAAAACCTAAGCCTTGATCGGCAATGATCCATTCATGGCGATCTTGCTGGCGCGTGTATCGAACTGAAACAAATTTTTTAGGGTCGAGCTGGTTGCCGTGCTTTGCCGCATTAACTAGCGCTTCTTGAAGCCCAAGACGTAATTCAGCAGAGAGGTCTTCAGGAATTTCTTGGAGGAGCAAATCCAAGATAGGGCATAGGTAAAGGGTGGATGGAAAACTAAGGTTAAGCCACCGTGGTTTGATTGGGCGAAACAGAAAAGTAACCACTCTAGTCAACCAACAGTGTCAACGACCTAAGGAGGGAACCTGACCCCTTCAATATAGCTAAGGGTTGCAGTCCTTGGCAACCACTTTAATGCCCCAGCCAAAGCAAACTAATGGGGGCGGGAATCATTTCACCTCGCATATCCAAAACCTGAACTAATAGAAGATACAAAATTCCCAGCAGTAATGAAAAAATTCCAGTAATGATAGCGACTAATTTAGACCAATTTAAGTTCATGATGATGGGCTAAGGGTAGATTTATAAACGCAGTTGATGTTGATAATGCCTACTGAGCGGGGTTTGATGGAGGGTGGGTCTTTGTAAACGAGGGTGGGTGCTGGTCTCAGAGAGGGGGAGTTTTGAGGTTGAGGGACTAAGATTTGAGGTTGAGGCAAAACGGTGGGCCGATCGCTCATTTCAGGCGGCTTTACCTCCTGAGGCTGCATGGCTGACAACTGCTGGTCTAATGTGTCAGTGGATGACACTAACTTACTGAGTCCGTTGATCAGCTTAATCAGATTTTGGCGAAATTTGGGGTTGCCCGTGACCTGTTCTAAATCGGTGGTGATTTTTTGGGTGTTCTGAAACGTAGCCCGTGCTGAATCTAAGGTTTGAGCCAGCCCCAAAAGCATGACGGGATTGTTGGCGGTGCTCGTAAGGGTTTTGAGGTTTGCAGAGGCTTTAGCCCCATTTTCAGCTAAAGTTTCGAGATTATCCAGCAGTTTGCCCTTCTCAACCCGACTGATAATGGGACTCAAGCTTTTTACCGCCACTTTAAGGTCTTGGCTGGCCCCTTGCAGGTTTCCTAAGGTGCTGGCAAGGCTTGAGCGATTGACTTGAACCAGAGCGGTAACTTGATTGGCAGCGGTGGTTAGAGAGGTTGCAGTACGTCCCACTTGCTGAAGTTGCTGTCTGGCATCGCGGCTCAATCCTGTAAATCCATTGGCGGCACCGGAAACGTCTCTAAGGGTTTTATTCCCGCTTCGAGAGAGTTGGGTCAAGCTCTGAGCCGTGGTGGAGAAGTGTTTGAGGGTATTGTTGGTGTTTTCAAGCAGTTGGCTATCTCCTAATACGGTGGCGAGTTTTGTGGTGGACCGAATGAGTTCGTCAAAGTTTGCACCAACACTGGCATTGAGACGATCGCCATCACACAAAATCACTGTTTCATCGCACTTGGGCTGGAAGGGAGAGAGGGTTGCGATCGTCTGGGTTGGGACACTGTTCTTATCCTTGTCATCCTTAGGTCGAATACTTAACTCGACTTGGCCAATAAATCCAGACTGTGTCACCTCAACCAGACTGTTGCGGGGAATGACCAAGGATGCGGGCATGATTTCAACCTGGGCTAAAACTCCATTAACACTGGGGGTTAAAGAGCGGACTTGCCCTACCTTAATGCCACGATATTTGACTGCACTCCCAGCATTGAGTCCTAGTGCGTCAGATAGCTCTACGGCTAAAGCATAGTGGCCGCCAAAATTAGCCCCACGGACCCAAGCAATAGCGCCGAGTACAGCCCCTAAACCCAATAAAATAAAAAGTCCAACCGATCCTTCACGAACTGCACGGGATTGCATGTTTCCTCCATTGTTTCGCTGCTTTGTTTTGCTACTTTGTTTCGCTACTTTGTTTCGCGAGGGGCTAAATCTGAGATCCGAAAACTTCCATAGGACCATTTACACTCCCGCTTAAAAATTGATGGAGGTAAGGGTTGTCTGAATTGTCCAACTCCTCCAGCAAACCTTGCCAGTAGACTTTCCCTTGATAGAGCAAAATCAGGCGTTCCCCCGTCCGGCGAATGGTACTGTGCTGGTGCGTCACAAGACTATAGGTTTCACAACCAGATGTTTTTTGCAACCGCACGATCAGGTCTTCAATGACAGTAGAGGCGATGGGGTCTAACCCTGCGGTGGGTTCATCATAGAGCAAGATTTGAGGGTCGTCTGCTGAATCGTTCGGGTCGTCTAAAATGGCACGGGCAAAACTGACTCGTTTTCGCATTCCTCCAGAAAGTTGTGCTGGATAAAAATCGGCAATTCCAGGGAGCCCAACCAATTCTAATTTCTCGTCCACGAGTTCGCGAATTCGAAAGGGTGGGAGCTTGGAGTTTTGGTAGAGGAAAAACCCAACGTTTTCATCAACGGTCAAGGAGTCAAACAGGGCGGCTTGCTGGAAAACCATGCTGACTCGAATGGGACGATTGGGGTCGTCGATCGCAGTTTGGCACCGTTCTCCATTGACGTAAAGTTCGCCTTCATCGGGGGCCAGGAGTCCAGCAATGATGCGGAATAAGGTCGATTTGCCCGTTCCAGAAGGTCCTAAAACCGTCAGCGCATCTCCTTTATAGATACACAAATCCACGCCATCTAGAACCACAGCGTTACCGAAACGCTTGGAAATTCCTTTGAGTTCGATGAGGGGGGTTGGCATTGGACCAGAATCCAGGTCAATTACTCCTCATTGTGGCATTTTCAGGGAATTAGGCAACGTCAATCTATCGTTCAAACTATTGTTCAAAGGCCGTTCGGGTTTGCTTTGACGGGTCGATCGCAAAACTTACGCTATTTGAAGACATGTTTCAGAGTTCGCTTGGGAGACAGCATGTCTATAAATATAAAGCGAAGCAGTTAAGAATTAGAATCAAGACTATCCAGAAATCTAAATGATGAGTGCCTAATTGTAATGAAGAGAATAAAGCCCTGGGATCGAGGGCACATGCGGACCTAGTTCTATTTAGGTTTCTGAAGATGTAGCGATTTTTTTAATTGCTCGGTCTGTTTAAACCTCATATTTGTGAGGAATATCTATGATTAAGCGAACCTTAACAACCTTGAGCACCGCGTTCATTGTTGGATTACTTTTCGTGATTCACGATACTCGAGTGGCTGCACAGCCCGAACCTTTGTCTCACGATCGGCTGATGGTCAGCGTTAATTTGCAGGATTCTGTCTCTATTCTCCGTCAAGAGCCCAAAACCGCAGAAGATTATTACGACCAGGGCTTGATGCTTCACAATCAGGGACGGTTTGACCAAGCGATCGACAAACTGAAGTACGGCCTATTGCCGACAGGACGTCCCT
>JAAURS010000424.1 GCA_012032135.1 Acaryochloridaceae cyanobacterium RU_4_10
TTGCCCTCATCCTGATGGAAGTATTTTCTAGGGCAAAAGTCTGTAGATGCAACTTGTGCCGAAATTGGTCGTTATAGTGTTCGGGATGCCGAGCGGTATAAAGAGTTTATAGATTTTTGGCAGCGCCTTCTCCAAGGCATTATTCCTATTTTTAACGCACCACCTAAATCTGTGATTGACATTGCTGGTAATTACGACTTTCAAAAGATTAAAGATTTATTTTCAGTTTTAGGTCCGCCTAATAAAACGCTAGATCTTTTCCGTACTATCTTAAGTAGCGCTGAAGATAATGTAAATGAATGGTTTGACTCTGAGTTCCTCAAAGCTCCTCTTGCTAGATTAGCTTCCGAATTGGGTGCGCCACCCAGTCAGAAAATGTTGGCGATCGGTGCAATTATGATGGCTATGCGCCATCACCCTGGAATGGCCAGACCTGTGGGCGGTACGGGTGCATTGGTGACTGCTCTCCTTAATTTAGTGCATACTCTAGGGGGCACAATTCTTACAGATCGAGCTGTAGAGAAAATTCTGATTGATGAGGGTCGGGCTGTGGGTGTTCGGGTGAAGGGCGGCACAGAATATCGAGCTAAACATGGCGTTATTTCGAATATTGATGCAAAACGTCTTTTTCTGAATTTGATGGACGACAGCGATGTGGATGAGGCCGACCCCGATCTCCGCGATCGGTTGGAACGCCGCATCATTAATAACAATGAAACAATTCTCAAAATTGACTGCGCGCTATCAGAACCCTTACGATTTGAGCATCACAATCATCAAGATCGATATTTGATTGGTTCAGTGCTGATTGCAGATTCAGTAAAACAGGTAGAAACGGCTCACAGTGACCCAGCGATTGGAAAAATACCTGACTCTGACCCTTCCATGTACGTTGTGATGCCTACCATGCTCGATCCTACGATGGCTCCAGAGGGTAAACATACCCTCTGGATTGAGTTCTTTGCACCTTATCAAGTTGAAAATTCACAAGGAACGGGGCTGCACGGAACTGGTTGGACAGACGAGCTAAAGAATAAGGTTGCCGATCGCGTTATTGATAAGCTGGCCGACTATGCACCAAATGTAAAAAATGCCATCATAGCTCGTCGGGTTGAAAGTCCTGCTGAATTAGGGGAACGTTTAGGTGCTTTAAAGGGAAACTACTATCATATTGATATGAGTCTGGAGCAAATGATGTTTTTCCGTCCTTTGCCAGAGTTGGCAAGTTATAAAACTCCAATTGAAGGATTGTTTTTGAGCGGCGCAGGAACTCACCCAGGGGGATCTATTTCTGGAATGCCAGGTCGAAACTGTGCTCGCGCGTTCCTACAAAACCAGAATTCCCTGACCTCTGCGTTGAAGGGGGCTAGGGACTCTATTCAGTCTACCGTTCAATCCGTTTTTGAAACCTTATAGATTTTTAGCCGCGACTGCTCTATGAATAAACCCATGACACCGAAGAAAGTTTTGATCTTAGGAGGTCGAGGTCGAATTGGTAGTAGTGTGGCGCTAGACCTGCTGATACACGATCGAGCCCAAGTTATAGTCACGGGACGTTCAAATAGTAATGCTGTTAGTCCAGAGCTAGGACAGTTTGGCGATCGGCTTCAGTATTTGGCGTTAGATCTAGCAGACACTATTAGGTTGACAAAGGCGATCGCATCCGTCGATCTAGTCGTTCACTGTGCAGGTCCCTTTCGCCAGCGAAACACGTCGGTCTTAAATGCCTGCATTGGAGAAGGCGTCAATTATATTGACGTTAGTGACGATCGGGTTTTTACTCAAGCGGCTTTAGAAAAAGGTGCTGCCGCTGAGTCTGCTGGAGTAACTGCCATTATTAATACGGGCGTTTTTCCTGGTATTTCAAATAGCATGGTAAGGCAAGGGGTCGAGCAGTTAGAAACACCCGAAGAGATTCACATTAAATATGTGGTTGCTGGGTCAGGGGGGGCTGGCATAACTGTTATGCGAACCACATTCTTAAATATCCAGCATGCTTTTGACGCTTGGATAGACGGCCGCTGGCAAAAGGTGCGCCCTTACACAGGTAAGGAAACGGTCAAATTTCCATTCCCTTTTGGGAATGCTAATGTTTACTGGTTTGACATGCCAGAATCTTACACGCTTGCAAAAACCTTTCCTATAAAGACGGTAACAACTAAGTTTGGAACTTTTCCTGATTTCTACAATAAGCTTACATGGCTCACAGCTAATTGGTTTCCTAAACGCTTAATGCAAAGCTCTACATTTATAGAGGCTCTAGCACACGTCAGTCATCAAATGGCAAGTGTGACGGATCGTTTTAGTGGCACGGGTGTGGCGATACGGGTAGACGTCTTAGGGAAAAAAAACGGTGGTGTACCCGCTCACTATCACTCAACTTTCGTCCATCCTAGTGCTGCGATCGCCACAGGCTTAGGAGCTGGAAGTATTGGCCAATTTATTTTAGCGCAGAAAATTCAGAAACCTGGTGTATGGCCTGTTGAACAGGTTGTTACTACTCCCTTTTTTGAGCAAATGCTCGAAAGCAGACAATTGTCAGTGAGACAGCACTGGTCCTAAAACTTTCTTATTGACTTTCTCAATAAAAGAATTAGTTAGCTTTGAATGGATTTAATATAACGAACCGCAATTGGTGTGACATCTAAAATCAATACTTCGGACAGAATTAGACAGACTAAGGAAAGGGCGATCGCCGCTACTCGCAAATCTTGCCGCAAACGTTGTCTTTCGTAAAAAGGGATTGGCTTGAAGAATTTGAACATAGCAATCATCTGCATCAGAATCAAACTTGAGTACCCGAAAGCTCCGAATAAACTCAACAGTTTGCCAGAGATTTTCATATTCAAAAGCTAGATTTTGTAGATCGGGTAAGTTATTTAAACGTCCCATCCATCCATTGAAAACTTCTTGAACCGTAATGATAGTAATAACAACCTCTAGAGAGGATTGGGCCGTTCTAGCCCTAACTGAAAAATTTCCTTTTAACCACAGCGACACATGGTCAGTGTCCTCCTATTCTAATGTCTCAATCCCACTCAACTGCAAGCAGTCTTCACCAAAGCCAAGAGTATGAAGACGATCGCACGGGTTGAAAATGCGATCGCCTATGTCAGCGCTCTTCTAAACGGACCTTGAATGGTTTACGCAATTCCTACCAGCTTCGCGCTCAGATCCCACATCCGTTCGCCTTTTTCGTCATCTCGGGCTTGAGGCGAAACTTTCTGGACA
>JAAURS010000425.1 GCA_012032135.1 Acaryochloridaceae cyanobacterium RU_4_10
GAGCGAACCTTTGGGTGGCTCAATTGGTACGTCGTCTGAGCAAGGATTATGAGCGCTTAACGGAGATGAGTGAGGCCGCTATCTATGCGGTGATGACTCGATTGATGCTCAAGCGATTAGCCGCCTAAAGGTTTACTTTATAAATAGCCTCTTAACGCATCGTAATTAGTATTTACAGCTTTCAAAATTTCCTGCTGACCGCGATTAAGCTGGGTTACGGCTTTCTGCCATTCGGGTTTGGCAGCAGTGCTTACCATTAGCCCGTCAATGTCGTGGAACTTGCGGCAAACTGCACAGCGAATCTTGGGTATTCCTTCAGCTTTGGATTCCATGATTTCGTCCCGCTCTAGCAAGCCTTTGCAGTTTTCGGTGGGGCAAGGCAAGTGGAGCCGAGGGTCAATGCCTTGCCAAAAGGACTTCACAAGAGATTGGACTTCGGCGCAGAGATGGCCGAGGAAGCCGCTGGGGTAAGCGGCCCGGACGGTGATGTAGACGTCTCCGGCTATTTCTTCGATGAAGGCGCGACCGTTAAAGACATCATCAAGGAGGAGGCCGTTTTTCCAGTGACGGCTGTGGTAGTAGTTATCGCGTCCGAGAGAGTAGCGATGGAGGCGCACGATGAGGCGATAGATGAGTCCTTCTAGCTCGACGGTGCGGCCTGTTTCTTTGTCCAGCAGGCGGCAGATGTGGGTGCGTTCGGTGTCGTCAGGTTTAAAACCCAGTCTTGCTCCCAGCCTTCCGGTCGGCGACTGGGGACGAGTTGGGCCATGAGGCTGGTGGGGGGTGCGCCTGCTTCGGGGAGTTCGATTTGATAGGATAGGTCGAATTTCTCCATGAGTTTGAGGAAGACGGGATGGAGATGTTGCGGATAGCGGTCTGGGCCACGGGCGGGGTCGTTCCAGAGTTCGCTCAGATGGTCATGGTGGACTAGGCCGTTTTGGTCGTTGACTTTTTGGTCTTCCAAGATAAAGCTGATGGCTTTGCTGAGCCATTCCGGTTTTAGGATGACTGTATCTTTGAGGATGGGGTCAGCGCTGTAGTGAATGAGATGGCCGAGTTCGTTGAGGATGGCGGCGTAGGTTTTGGCTAAGGCTAGGTCAACGCTTTGCTCTGCACAGAGGGCTTGAAATTGCTCGTAGGTTATCCAGGCGTCGGTTTGGCTGCGCTGGCGGATGGCATCTAGAACGCGCTTCCAACTGGCTGGGACGGATCGCCCGACTTGAGGGATGTTGGCGGCTGTGTTCGCAATGACCTGTTTTAGGGCATTAAGACCGAATTCGGTTTTACTATCGACGTGGTAGAAGCCCACAATGAGGTTGCCAAATTCTTCTCGCAAGGCTTGTTCATCGATATGGTCTAACCGCTCCTTGGGACCGCCGTGGGTCGCGACAACTAGAATATGCGGCTTTTCATCGGGGCGGTTTTCATCATAGGCCCGATGTTTGACCATTTTGATCCACTCATCGACCCGACATTGCTCTGGCCCTCGACGGGGATTCCACACGGCGAGATAGATGGCGGGGGAGGTGAAGAACATTTGATGGGTGTGGCGGTAAATATTTTGTCCGCCAAAGTCCCAGCCATTAAAGGTAATCTCTGTTCCGCTGTTCTGATCGGTAACTAATAAACTTCTAATCTCTACTTCCACACCATGAGTTGTCTTACGTTTCTCAACCCACTTATCTCCCCGCAGTGCACCTAGTAAACTTGTCTTACCTACTTCTCCTTCCCCTATTAAGATCAGTTTAACTTCATTTAATACTAATGATTTCTCTGCTTTTGCTCGAATAAATTGAAAAACTGCTTCATCTCCCTGTTCATAAACAGCATCGAGTTCAGGCTCAAGCGGGTTGCCATAAAGTTCAATCCATTTCAATTGAGCAAGCGACCCAATGACTTCTGGAAGACTTGTCAGTTGGTTATTTGAAAGGTCAAGCTCTTTCAATTGAGTAAGCGATCCAATCGCTTCTGGAAGACTTGTCAGTTGGTTATTTGAAAGGTTAAGCTCTTCCAATTGAGTAAGCGATCCAATGACTTCTGGAAGACTTGTCAGTCGGTTATCTGAAAGGTCAAGCTCTTTTTGGGTCAGGAATATAATGACTTCTGGAAGGCTCGTCAGTTTATTGCTCGCAAGCGCAAGCATCTTTAACTTAGTTAGTGATTCAATTGAGTCTGGAAGACTTGTCAACTCGTTAAATGAAAGATTAAGCATTTTTAATTTGGTTAGCGAGACAATCGCCTCTGGGAGACTCTTTAGTCTGTTGGAGAAGAGATCAAGACTTGTTAATTTGGTTAGCGAGACAATTGATTCTGGAATGCTTATTAGTTGATTATCAGAGAGGTCGAATACCATCAACTGATTTAGCAATGCAATTGATTCGGGAATGCTTATTAGTTGATTTCCTGAGAGATTCAGTTTAGTTAACCGAGTAAGTAATCCGATTGACTCTGGCACCTCTGTTAACTCCATCCCACTGAGAGCAAGCGTTGTAGCTCCCTCACGTTGCGCCTGTGCAATGCGCCGCTCTGCTTTCCGATACGCATCATCTCGTGCCATGTTCAGCGTTCTCGCCTTACCGCTCTACAGATTTAGCTCCAGTATAGTCATTGGACCTGTATTCGGGAACTTGGCGAATTAGCTAATTTAGACCCCAAACCCGCAACGGCGATCGCATCCAGCCGAGCTAAAATAATAAATATCTCAAATTTGCCAAACAAACATGGTTACTCTAGATCAAGCGCTTGACACAGCCATGCAACTCTCCTCGGATCAGCAAGAAATGCTGATTCAGATCTTGCACAACCGTAGAATTGAAACTCGACGGGAAGAAATAGCCCAAGATGCCAAAACATCCATTGCTGCGTTTCATGCAGGGCAACTAAAATCACAAACCGCAGAAGAAGCAATTTCTGAACTTCGACAGTCCCTCAACAATGTCGAAGAATAATGAGACAACTCGTTCTAACAGAAAAATTTAAGCGTTCATTTCGTAAATTTGTCAAACGAGATTCCAAACTCCAAAATCGCATTGCAACATCTCTGATGCAAATGCAGCAAGATATATTTGCATCAAGTTTATCAACCCACAATAGTCCGGACAGTTTTACAGAGCCAATCAAGAACCCCGCTGCAAGCAGGTGGGGGATGAAAGAGGATCTGCTTCCAAACCACAGGTTTGGGTTGCAGTTTGATTTTTTCGCTGCAAGCAGCGG
>JAAURS010000426.1 GCA_012032135.1 Acaryochloridaceae cyanobacterium RU_4_10
TTGATGCCTCAGCCAATGAGCAATTTCTGCGTCAGAATCATAGGCCTTGTTGACCGTCACCACAAAATGACTGCGCTGGCCTCCGTCAATGCGGTCAGGACCTGTTGGCGGATTAAGGCAAAAATTCTGTATCGTCATCAAAGACTAACCCGCCCGTATCCACCACCGTAAAATCACGATCGCCCCAGAAGGCTTTTCGGTAGGTGCGATCGCGGGTTACACCCGGTTCGTCATGGACAATGGCATCCATCATGCCCGTCAGTCGATTGACCAGCGTAGATTTTCCAACATTGGGACGGCCAACAATGGCAACAATCGGGAGGCTCATGAGAGATTTTCTAACCTTCGCAAAAATTCTGTTGATTTGAGCCCGTTAGCAAAACAGGCTCGTGGATGACGGTGCATCCCTAACTCAAACGATCTGCAACCCGATCCGTTCTATCTTTAGTTTAGTGTTGTATCACTTCATCACCTTTTCCATAGTAACCTTCGTCACAGGTAAATCAAAGGTTATCCATTTTTGGAAAAGATCTTGCACGGGTGGATTGTGCCGCCATAATATTGACCAAGCATCTTTAATTAAACTCAAGAATTACAGCGATCGCTAACATGGGGGAGTTACAAGATCACTATCAGACGTTACGCCTGTCTCGTAACGCAACGCAAGGTGACATCAAACGGGCATTCCGTTTCCTCGCACGCCAGTATCATCCTGACTTGAATCCTAATAATGCTGAGGCTGCTGAAAAATTCAGACGGATTACCAAAGCCTATGAAGCCCTGAGCAATCCAGCTCGCAGCTCCCTCTACGATGACGTTGAATCCACAATTCCCTCCCCAGTGGGCAGCGCAATCTCCAATGATTGTCAAAAATTCTACATTCAGGCTGTCAATCAGGCTTCCAATAAAAACTATGTAATGGCCATTTCTGAATTTACACGAGCCATCCAGTTAAACCCCCAGTATTTGGATGCTTATCTAGGACGGGCTCAAGTAAGATTCTCTATGGGCGACGATCGAGGGACTGTTGAGGACTGCCGTCAGGTCTTAAGCTTAAACCCGATGCCGTCCACGCTCAGTATCTTTTGGGACGGGCTTACCACCGTTTGGGAGATGTGCGTGCCGCAATTGATGGCTATAGTCAGGCCATTGTCTTAGTCAAAGACTACGCCAAAGCTTACTACAATCGCGGACTGGCCCATATAGAAATCCAAGAGCCGCGTTTGGGGGTCAGAGATTTACAGTCCGCGTCCCGCTTATTCCGCAAACAAAATAATATCAGTGCTTATCGCCGCACCCGTGCAACCCTTGCCGAACTGAGCAACTTGGATGGCGTCGATGCCGACCCTGTCTCGTTTTTGTTGGGAACCGTGAAGGCGGCGCTGATCCTGTTGCCCAAGGTGTTAGTCAATCCCGGTGCAGAACTTCTAGCTTCCTTCAGTCTTTTAAATCCCCTTCAAACCTCTCTGACGGGGCTTTTTTTTGCAATCTTTGCCCTGGGGTGTGCGGAATTGAGTCTTTTGATGAACTGGCTTCCTGGATTGACGCTGTCTGCTCCCCATCTGGCAGTGTTGGGGTTTGTATGGTTTGCAGGGTTGTGGATGAGTAGCGCGATCGCCAGATCCACCTTTGGCTCTAGAGAAAACTGGTCCAGCGATGTGTTTCTCGCAGGTGCTGCGTTATTGCCTGTGGGTGCAGGCTCTTTGTTAAGCAATTTATCTGTATGGTTGGGACCCATATTTTTAATTGTTTTGGCCGTTTTTACCTTAAATTTCAAGCTGCTTACCCTCTATAACGGCTGCACTCAGCTTCATAATTTATCCGAGCAAAGTGCTGCGATCGCCGTTCCCACGATGCTCTTAATCAGTGGTGGTTTAGTCGCGTTTGCCCAACAGGCTTGGCTCCATTAGATTTTTTGCAGAACAGTTTCTAGACTTTCTGAAGAGAAATTACTTTTCGTAAAAATAACCTACGTTTTTTAACAATCGGATGAAGACAGATTACGAATGATGCTGCTCTGATGGGGATCGTCTAGGATTCGGGAAGACGTCGTTGTAATGCCTGAAATTCGGAGAGCCTATGACCATTGCAGAAGTTGAGCAAACGACGCAGTCTTCTGAAGCGTTGGAGTCGATGGCGAGCGTATCGCGCAAGGTGGGGATTCCTAAGGAGGTGTATCCCGGCGAACAGCGCGTAGCGGCCACCCCAGATACCGCCAAAGTCCTGCAAAAAATGGGATTTGAAGTTTGGGTAGAACCCGGTGCGGGCGATCGTGCTAACTTCTCAGATGACCTTTACAAACAGGCTGGATGCCACATTTGTTCTGATGCCAAACAACTTTGGGCGATCGCAGATATTGTCCTGAAGGTTCGCGCGCCCCAACATCACCCCGAACTAGGCGTCCATGAAGCCGAGTTGACCCATTCTGGCCAAACCTTGATTAGTTTTATTTGGCCCGCTCAAAATGCAGAACTGTTGGAGCAACTCGCGACTCAAAAAGCAACCGTTCTAGCCATGGATTCCGTGCCCCGCATCACGCGGGCACAAAAAATGGATGCGCTGAGTTCTACCGCAAACCTAGCGGGGTATCGGGCTGTCATTGAAGCCGCTCACCAATTTGGACGATTTTTACCGGACAAATTACCGCAGCCGGAAAAGTCCCCCCCGCCAAAGTAATGGTGATTGGGGCTGGAGTGGCAGGATTGGCCGCTATTGGTGCCGCCAAAGGATTGGGAGCTATTGTCCGGGCGTTTGATACCCGTCCCGTGGTTAAAGAACAAGTCCAAAGCATGGGCGCTGAATTTTTGGAGTTAAATTTCCAAGAGGACGGCTCCGGTGCGGGTGGATACGCCAAAGAAATGAGTCCCGAATTCATTGCCGCTGAAATGGCGCTATTTGCGGCTCAAGCGAAAGAAGTGGATATTATTGTTACCACCGCCTTGATTCCTGGCAAACCCGCCCCCAAGCTCATCACTCGTGAAATGGTAGAGAGCATGAAAGCAGGGTCTGTCATCGTAGACATGGCCGCCGAACAGGGCGGAAACTGCGAAGTCACCAAACCGGGCGAAATTTACCGCTATCACGACGTTGCCATTATTGGCCTAACCGACTTACCTAGCCGCATGGCAAACCAAGCCAGCCAACTCTACGGCACTAACCTCTGCCACCTGCTCAAGGATATGGGCGGTGCAGAAAACTACACCATCAACTATG
>JAAURS010000427.1 GCA_012032135.1 Acaryochloridaceae cyanobacterium RU_4_10
GGGATTCTTGAAGATCCTGTTCGCCATAAACAGGGCCAACGTAGATAAAGCCACGTACTTGTTGGCAACATCCACATAGAACCAAACTAGGTTCCACCATTCCAGTGACTAGAGGGGCTGGGTGATACCTGAATTGTGGGAGTTCTTCGCTCATGAGCACCTCTAAGGTTTGGACCAGAACGCCGGAAATAAGTTTGTAAATACAATTAAAGCACTTTTCTCAAATTCGCTTGAGGTTTACGCTCTTTCTTCCGCCAAAGATTTTATCCGTTTCACCAACGATCTCCCCTCTCCTCGCTACGATCTCCCCACATCAGCAAAATCAGGTGTAGCGATTTCAATAGTAGAACAAGCTAATTTTCATCACGATCTATCAGTAGCAGTGTCTCCGTTGTCCATGTCGCAATCCCACACCCTAAAAAATCAGCATCCAAAGTCCAGATAGCAGCGTCAACCGCCAGTGCAAGTGCTACGGTTGGCCAATCATCAGGATCGCGTCGAATCCTTAAGAGTGCCTGGGTTTTCCAAGGAGCATAAATTGCTTCGGGAATGAGCCGTGCCTTTGCCTCAGCTAGCGCAAAAGCAGTTTCTAAAAGCGTCTCGCCCGTCTCAAGACTAAATTTGCCTTGGTTGACCATTGCTAAAATTCGTTTGCGAAGTTCGTATTGAGCCTCATCCCATGCAGCTTCAGCCACAAATAGCTCAAAATCTCTGCGGGCAATCAACACACGTCCTCTTTGACGGATTAATTCTGCCACAAAAATGTTGGCATCTACAACCAGACGCATCTCAATGTCCCGACTTAGATAAATCAAGCGCCTGACTGAGGAATTCTTCATCCAGGCCACTTTCAACCAAAGATAAATCGATCGCTTGCTCAAGCCTTGCTAGCGCTTGCTTGACCTCGGATTCTTCAGAAGCATTGACTGGGATATAAAATCCCACGACTTTGTTGTGACGCTTAATAGCTACAGCTTCTTTTGATGAGAGATAATGGGTGGCTTTATCTCGAAATTCACGGATGCCAACTGCTTTCATAATAAAATGTGGTCACTCTATGGTCATATTATAAAGGTTTTTGGAGATGGGACACTATAAGTAGCTCCAGGATTATGTATGGAATATGGCATCCCCAAGTAGGTTACCAAACCTTCATAAATTCTTTGGCAATTGGCAATTGAAGCCACCGCTACAAAAACCAACTCCACCCCCGTTTTACACCAACTCCGATAACTCCATCCATCGCTCCGTAGAAGATTCGATCGCAGCGTCCAATTCAGCCAACTGTTCGGCTAATTTTTTGATATCTGTAAATCCAGAGGGCGGACTGCTGTAGAGGGTCTTTTCCAATGCTGCCTTTTCCGCTTCCATTTTAGGAATTTGGACCTCAAGTTGCTCAAGCTCTCGTTTTTCTTTGTAAGATAGTTTCCGCGATTGGCTGGCGGGTGCAGTTTGCGGTTCAGATACGACAGGTTTAGCGGGCTCAAGAGCAACGCTAGATTTTTCTTCAGCCGCCACCGCTTCTTCTTCCGCTTTCTTGAAGTCTAGGTAAATTGAATAATTCCCTGGATATTGACGTAACGTACTGTCTGGCTGAAACGCAAAAATAGTATCCACCGTGCGATCGAGAAAATAGCGATCGTGGGAGACTACAATGACGCAGCCCTTAAAATCTTCTAGGTAGTCTTCAAGGACAGCCAGGGTTTGTACATCTAAATCGTTTGTTGGCTCGTCCAAAATCAATACATTTGGCTGGGCCATTAAGACCTTGAGTAAAAACAGCCGTCGCTTTTCTCCGCCAGAAAGCATCTGGATGGGCGCGTACTGTTGGTTGGGAGTGAATAGAAAGCGCTCCAACATCTGGGATGCAGTGATAACACTTCCATCTACCGTTTCAATCAGTTCCGCAATATCTTTGAGGTAGTCAATGACCCGTTGTTCGGGTTTGAGGCTGAGATCGTCAGAATGTTGGTCAAAATAGCCAAATTGAATGGTACTGCCAATTTCAACCGTTCCTTCATCCGGCTCTATCCGGCCTGTGATGATGTTCATGAGGGTAGATTTTCCAGCGCCGTTGGGACCGATGATGCCAATCCGGTCTTCAGGGCTAAATTCGTAGGTGAGATCTTTAATGAGCGATCGCCCTTCAAAGCCTTTGCCAATCTGATGCAGCTCAATCACCTTCTTGCCGATCCGCCGTCCCAGGGTGGAAATATCCACCTTTCCCTGAACTTGCTTGAACTCCTGGTTCTGCATATCGCGAATGCGATCGATCCGAGCCTTTTGTTTGGTACTCCGCGCCTTAGGACCGCGCTTGAGCCATTCCAACTCGCGACGCAAGACCCCAGAATGCTTCCGCTGCGTGCTCGCGGCTGACTCTTCAGCTAGCGCTTTTTTTTCTAGATAGTAAGAATAGTTACCGCCGTAGGTAAAAAGATCTGCGCGATCGATTTCCACAATGCCATTGGTCACTCGATCCAGAAAATAGCGATCGTGAGTAATGAGCAGCAACGCACCGCGAAAGCGTTTCAGGTAGCTTTGGAGCCATTCTACGGAAAGGGCATCCAGATGGTTTGTCGGTTCGTCCATCAGCAGGACATCAGGATCGGAGAGTAGCGCAGTCGCCAGCGCAATTCGCTTGCGGTAGCCCCCCGATAGACTCCCAACCTTGGCATCAAAGTCTTCAATTCCCAACTTGGTCAGAACAATTTTGGCATTGGTTTCAAGCTCCCACGCCCCCGTTGTATCCATCCGATGAGTCACATCGGAAAGTCTGGCCATGATTTTATCCAGGTCACCCTGCCCGTGGGCCAACCGATCTGAGAGGGCTTCGTACTCGCGGACTAGTTCGGCCTGTTCTCCGCTATCCGCAAAGACTTGCTCCAAAACCGTGCGATCGTCTTCTAAATTCGGTTGCTGGGGTAGGTATACGATCTTGGCGCTGGGATTGACCCAAATCTCTCCCCCATCCTTAGGTTCCAGTCCCGCCATCATTTTCAGCAGCGTGGATTTCCCCGAACCATTTGTGCCAATCACCCCAACTTTGTCCGTTGGACCCAAGCTAAAGCTGGCATCTCGGAGGATTTCCTTGATCCCAAAATCTTTTTGTAGCGATCGCAGTGTAATGACACTCATGGGTTTGCCCCCGGCAAAAACTCTAACACTGCATGAAACTAGGCGGCGATCGCCCTTGGATAACAAAGAACAAAGA
>JAAURS010000087.1 GCA_012032135.1 Acaryochloridaceae cyanobacterium RU_4_10
TGCCCCTCAAAACTGCCTCAACAGATTGCATTCTGGGTGCTTTCGCACTGACCAATAACCTACAAGGACAAGTGCAAAACCTTGGAAGCGGAGCCAGCTAACGTCATGCGCTTCACCGGACGGCAATGGAGTTTGCTACAAGACTAATAGCGTACGCCGCCGTTCCGTGTGCAAGCGCTGGTTAGGTTGCTAGGGATTGAAGCATTTTTAGGAAAATGGCAAAAATTAACTTTAGAGAACCCCTTATTATGAGTGACGATAGAATAAGAAATAGAATTATTAACGCAAGCCAAGGTGCAGTGAAGAGAAATAACTTATTAGCAGTCTGAGTGAGATTTAAGATATCTATATTGAGCAAATGTACAACATCAGTAGGAAGTGTTTCAAATAGATTAATACCTGTATCATGACTCAAAAAAGCCATAGCATAAGGCATGATAGCCATTAAAGAATATATACCAACCATGAAAATCAACATTTCTTTTCTAAACGCCAAACCTATTAGCGAGTAGGCCGTCAAAGTCAATAGAAAAATAGTGGCTGGTTTCGGGCTTGTCAGCAAGCTTGGATAATGGCTAAAAATTGTCGTGGACAGAACAATACAGCCCAACTTAGTGAACACATTCCGTTCAAGCTGAGAAACAAGCGATTTTCCCATTTCTTCTGCGTTATTCTCTTTCGCCCATTTTGATATTTTCATCCTATATTTTCTTAGATTGAAATACTTAAACTTTCTTGCAAGGTATATGGCTGTATATTTCATCTTTCTTCTATAAGAAAATAAACATAAGCCAGAGCCACATATAAGCAGGATCCATTGAATAAGCGAAAGATTCATGAAAAAGTGAAAAACTTCTACTCTAAAAAACAATAAAATAGGCAATACAAAAAACATGAAACGCATCATGCAAGCTTCTCCATCAATCAACTAATGAAACAGTTTTATATTTAACTTATAACCGATAAATTTGAAGTGTGTCTTGACCAAGGATTAAGCTACCTAACTAGATTTAGATCTCATTTTGAGATCTAAATCATTTCAACTGTTTACACCCATAAATCATACCCCATAACGTATAAAGGCATGTTAGCATCTCAATCCAGAAGATTCTATATCGTAAAAAATTTAAATATAGAAACCTTGCTTAATATCGCTACAAACTGCTTCGACAGGTCATTTCAGCCTCTTTTTGGGGCAGAATAAGAGTGACTCAGGCTTCAAAATGCCATCATAACTAACAAAAACGGGATCTTATCCTTCACTTTATGGAGTCAACCCCACCCAGAAAATTACTAGACCAAGTGTGCGATGCCCTACGGGTCAAACAGTATGCCTACCATCACCAGGATATTAACGCCAAAGACTTCAAGTATTCCTAAGAGAATCTATCCAAGTTCATTTGGATTATTTTGACTCATGAGATATGGTGCCCAGGCTTTATTTGCATCAGTCGTTTTAGATCGTGGTGATAGTATACAATTCCCGATAGACAGGCAATTTGAACGGCGCTAAGCCTCAGTAGAGGGCGAAATTCGGGTTTAATAAAGTCAATCCAAAAACGAAACCCCAAGTACGCCATTAAATAAATCTTGAAGCGATCGCCATTTTGCCTAATGCGCTTCTCTCGAAGCTTCAGAAACAACAATAACCCAAGCAAAAAAATAATTTCATAAATCTGAGTTGGATGTCTGGCAACTCCATCGCCAAAATTGATACCCCACGGCAATGTTGTAGCTGTGCCATAGGTGCGATCGCTCAACCCCGTCAAAAAACATCCGATTCGCCCGATCGCGGTTCCCCATATGAGCGGATAAACAAACACATCGCCTGTCGATTGGGTGACGCCAATCCATTTTTTAGTGAGTTCCACACCAATCAACCCGCCTAGCAATGCCCCAACCACCGTTTTGCCTTGAACCAGAAGCCATAGGAGTTGATGCCAGTCTTGCCATAACAGGTCAATATGTTGGAACAGTACTAGAAGTTTGGCCCCTCCTAATGCGCCCACCATGCCACCCACAATAATTGACGTGCGTTGAGATAAGGGAATGGCATCGTGACGGACATTTTGAATGACTAGACGAAAGGCGATCGCATAGGCAAGGGCTTCAAACCAAAAATGGGGATGGGTTTGCAGCGGACCGATCCAGAGATAAACCGGAAACTTCACATCACGCCTCCCAATGTTTTTGAGCAGGGATACATCGTACATTTGAATCGCCAAACATTGATATCCTGGCCCATATCCTGCGCGCTCAACTCTGCGATCGTCCAATGAGTTTTGATTATTCCATTTTTAGAGAACACCTCACCACACAATGGATAGGTCATCCTCTTTATACATTTGACTCCTTAGAATCCACCAATACTCACCTCTGGGAACTCCTGCATGATGGCGCTCAACCTGGAACCGCCGTTTTGGCCCTGCAACAACAATCTGGACGGGGACAATGGGGTCGGACTTGGATGTCCCACCCTGGCGGACTGTACCTGTCCGTTGCTGTAGCCCCTCAAATTCCTGCCAATGAAAGCGCTCAACTCACTCTCTGCACAGCATTAGGTATAGCCCAAGCTTTTCAATCTCTAGAAATACCCGTGGGTTTAAAGTGGCCGAACGACCTATTGCTTCAGGGGAAAAAGCTGGGCGGAATTTTAACTGAAACCACCCTTCAGCAAGGACGAATCGATCGAGCCATTATTGGAATGGGAATTAACTGGTGCAATCCAATTCCAGACCATAGTATTTCCCTGTCTGAATATGAGGCGGAACAAAATACATCGCGTATCCCGTCCCTAGAGGAATTAGCCGCGATCGCCCTTGAGGGAATTGAAACAGGCTATGACCGATGGCAAAAATTAGGGATTGAGGCTCTTCTGCCAGATTACCTCCATCTACTGTGGGCCATCAATCAAAATAGTCAGACTGTTTCTCTAAGTAGCACCTTAACCTTACAATTCAAGGGTTTAAGCCATTTAACTTAGAGCGATCTGTCAAAATTTTCAGCAAAAATGTTGAGCGACCTTCATAATAGGGAAAGTGTGGCCCCCTATTCAGCAGTATTTTGCTAATCGGTCTATTTGAAGTTGAGATAAGTTATGTATCAAAAGTTGTATAAAGCCACATCCTCTAAAATTTATTCTAAACCGCTATTTTTCGTAAGCCTCTGGGTGGGAGTAAGCGCCACTATTAGTCTGGGTGCCTATACACGGGTTGCCGCCGAAGATTTAGTGATTCCTGAAAGCGGCGCGGCCCCAGTCGCGCCAGAACCTGTTGCGCCCCCTGCACCAGAGCCAGCAGCCGTAGCCCCTGCCCCAGAACCGATTGCGCCCGAACCAGCAGCAGCACCTATCCCAGAACCTGTTGCGCCTGCCCCTAGAGCTGTTGCGCCCGAGCCGATCGTTCCTGCCGCTCCCGCACCCCAACAAGCACAATCCGACCCTTACATTGACACCAAAGACTACAGCGTGGGTGCCACGGAATATGCCCCGCCCGATCGCATTATTGTCAACGAACGTGCCTCCGGCTGTCAGGCTGCCGTGGGGAACGGACAAGCGATCTCTAGTCTCTGTGGCGTTCCTCCCGCGCAACAGCTTTACACGCCCCCCTTACAAACGGCAGGGCAGCCGCCTGCATGGACACAGGCATCAACCCCAGAACGGTGGAATAATCCCGCCGCACCTGTGAGCGCGCAAACCGTTCAAAGTACCCTCCAATACTCAGCTATTCCACCCAAAGACCTCGCTGTGAAACCCTTGACAGGTGCCAACCCGCTCAAGTGGATCATGGAGAATGGGGAACGGATGATCTTTCCACTGGCCATTCCCGTTCAAATTACCTCAGTTTTTGGTTGGCGCGTTCACCCCATTACAAACGCTTGGCGTTTCCATTCTGGGACAGATTTAGGTGCGCCAATGGGAACCCCTGTTCTTGCTGCCTATTCTGGCCGGGTAAGTCTGGCGGAACTGATGGGCGGCTACGGTCTCTCCATTTTGCTCGACCACAATGATGGCAAAGAAGCCACCCGTTACGCTCACCTTTCAGAAGTCTTTGTCAAATCTGGGCAGTGGGTTCAGCAGGGCACTGTGATTGGATTGGTGGGGAGTACGGGTAATTCCACCGGACCTCACCTTCACTTTGAAACGTTACAGGCAACCTCAGGGGGAATGGTAGCGGTCGATCCGGGGCTAGAACTTCGGACGACGATGACAGCGCTGGCTCAGGTACTGCAAACGGCACGTTTGACGGCGCAACAACCTGCACCAAAGGCCCCAGCTAAAGTTCAACAGCCTCAAAGTTAAGCATCTTTTTGGATTGAGGGCTGAGCGGAGCCGAAGCCCGGTTAGTTTGCCCGAGCTGAACGTGGAAATGATTGTCCTGTAGGTTCAACTGGATTTCTTGGGAATGACGGTGGCTGAAGGATTCAAAATGCTCCCTGATGCCGTCAGGAAAGTCAGGAAAGTCAAACTCAGGATCTCCTTCTGCGATCGCAGCCCAAAAGTACTTCAATTTGGGCGCAATTCTCAATGCCTCTCTTTGACCTAAACTGAGGGGCGGTTGGGTCAGCATGTAGGTGACGAAAGGTAAACTGCGATCGCCCATCCACTCTCGCGATGCTTGTTGGAGATCGGGCCAATCGGGGACGGATTTAACGCGATGCGATTCAACCTTAAGATAGGCGTTGCCCATCGCATCCTGCTGTAAATGAATTACGCGATAGGGATGGGGATAACTCACCAACGAACCCGTCGTAATATCGAAAATTCCCTGACGATGGGCAATATCTTGGACGTGGAGATGCCCTGTAAAGACAAGTCGAACGTTTGCAGATTGAAGAATTTCTAGCAATTCAGGCGCGTTCCCCAACATATAGCGACGCCCGATGGGATGCAGGGTCTGGTCTGGAATGTGCTCCAAGATATTGTGATGGATTGTGACCAAAATCAGTTCATTGCTGCATTCTGCAAGGGTTTGAGAGAGCCATTGCAGTTGAGCTTCATCCACCCACCCAATTTGTTTACCTTCATCGTTAAACTGATTGGAGTTTAAGGCAATGAGCCGTACGCCTGGAGCGAGACTCGTCGTGTAAAACAGTTCGTTTCGTTCTCCATACCCAAATTGACGATAGTGTCCTGGAAAATCTTTCCAACCAATTGAAGTTCCGTCGGGTTCGGGGACGGGAACATCGTGGTTACCCGGAATCACATAGGTTGGGAACGGTAAGTCCGCCAAGCGTTGCGCTAACCAAGCGTGATTTTCCGGTTCGCCGTGTTGGGTGAGGTCTCCTGGAATGAGGAGAAAGTCCACATCAAGTTGCGACAGGTGTTCTAGAACGGTTTCAAAGGCCGGAACGCTCACTTCCACTAAATGGAAGCGGGAAGGATGGTTTTGAATGGTATGGGGCAAACCGATGTGTAAATCGCTTGCCACTCCAAAGCGAAGGTCTAGGGTCATGAGTGCAGAGCGGTGGAGGACAAAACCATCTGCACTATAGCAACCCGCAAAACATCTCTGCTTCTCAAGAACCTCTAAACAGGTCCAGCACTCACGATCGAGAGCCGATCGGGTTGGACCAAATCTTGAATGACCTCATCGATCTGGGCCATTGTAATTCCCTCAATCTTGCGAGGGAACTCGCGGATCTCTTCCACCTCAAACCCATCTACTGCATTCATTAACACCCGATGCGCCACCACATCTGGGTTCGCTAATTCCACCGGATAACTGTTAATTAGACTGCGTTTGGCGGTTTTTAATTCATTCTCAGAAACCCCATCTTGCCGCAGTTGTCGCAGCAATGCGATCGCACTTTGAATGGCTTGCTCTGTATCTTCTGGAGCGGTTTGCATTTCAATTACAAACGGTCCTGCTACTTGTCCCGCCGCAAAATAGCTGTAAATACCGTAGGTTAACCCCTGGCGATCGCGGATTTCAGTGCCTAAGCGACTAGATAGCGTATCGCCGCCCAAATTTGATTGAGGACAATGGCCGCATGAAAACGGCGATCGTGGCGGCGGATGCCGGGATATCCCATAAATGTCACTACCTGACTCTTGCCTGGGAGTGGTACCCGCGATCGCTGGATAGTCTGAGGCAAACCCACTTCAGGGACCGCGATCGGTTCAGCACTTTTTTGGGCTTTCCATTCTCCCAATACCTTGTTGAGTTGGATTTGGACCTGGCTGGGCTCAAAGTCTCCCACCAGCGTCAAGACTGTATTTTCAGGGGTATAGCGTTGGTGGTAGAAGGCCAGTACGTCTGCCTGCGTAACGGACTGCAAACTCTCTACCGTCGCAAATACATTAAAGGGATGGTCTGATGGATAAAGCTTTTGTTGGAGCGTCCGTCTACCCAAACGGCTCGGATCGTCTAAATCCATTTGGACACTGGCGATCGCTTGTTTGCGGGATAGCTCTAGTTCGACGGTGGGAAAGGCTGCATTCTGCAACACATCCCCAAGGGTTTCTAGTAACAGACCTAAATCTGGAGCCAGTGCGTGGCCATCCACCTCAACCCCTTCTCGGAATGCCGTAAAGTCCAATCCCGCCCCTTTATCTTCTAAAACCTTGGCCAGCGCTAGCGCATCGCGTTGGGCAGTTCCTCCCATCAGGGTTTCGGCGGTCAAGCTGGCAACCCCTGCTTTAGTGTGAAGGTCAAACCCGTTTCCGGCTAAGATATGACCTGTCAGGGTCACGGTAGGAGAGCTGTGGTCCGGCAACAGTAAGACCCGCAGGCCATTGGCCAAGGTCAACGTTTCAGGTAGCACTTGGGAATCCGAACTGGGTGCTGCGGTCATGGGGGGCAAATATTGGGCCACAACCTCTGGATCTACGGGTTCGCTAGGGCTAAAGTCTTCGGATGTTTGCTGTGGGGAAACGCCGCCCAATCCTTCTTGTCCATCGGATTCAGTGGGTTCAAAATATCCGACTGTGCGCCGATCTGCATGGAGGTAGGTTTGGGCCACTCGTTGAATATCGGCGACGGTGACCTGCTGGATGCGTTCGAGATAGCGATCGCTGAAGCAATAATCCCCTGTAATGGTTTGGTTGTAGGCTAATTGGCTGGCTTGAGCGTCAATATCGCGATTGCTCATAATAAAGTGAGCCATCAATTGTGCTTTAGCTCGTTGGAGTTCTTCGTCTGAAACCAAAGTATCTTGAAGGGTTTTAATGGTTTGAAGCAACACTTCATCCACCGTTTTAAGGGTTTCTCCAGGTGTGAGCGTGACGGAAATGTCATACCATCCCGGTTCTATCAGCGCTGCGGAGTAAGACCCCACATGGCTGGCTAAGCCTGGTTCGATGAGGGTTTGATAAAACCTTGAGTTGCGCCCGACGGATAAAATGGCATCCATCACATCTAATGCAGCAATATCAGGATGTTGAGACTCTGGGATGGGATACACGGCTTCAATTAAAGCGGTACTTCCAGGTTCGTGCAAATGAATTGGCGATCGAGAGGTTGCGGTTACGCCTAGTTCGAGATGGCGGGCCTCAAAAGTTAGCGGACGATCTTTTTTGGGAATGGTACTGAAGGTTTGTTGAATAAACTGTTGCAGTTTGTCAGGGTCAAAGTCTCCTGCAATGGCAAGTACGGCATTCTCAGGACTGTAGTAGCGATCGTAGTAAGTCCGCACCTGTTCGACGTTAAACCCTGCCACGTCGGTTTTAGTCCCACCCACGGGCAACCCGTAGGGCCGATTGGGGAATGCCTGACGCATAACGGCTTGAGACAGGCGATACTCTGGGCTGTTGTCATAGCCTTGCAGTTCGGAGATGACTACTCGTTTCTCGCTCTCCAGTTGCTCGTCGTCAATGAGGGCATGGCGCATCCGGTCTGCTTCTAGGACCAAGAGGGCTTCTAATTTATCGCTGCTGACGGTACCGAAGTAAGCGGTCATGTCGTAGCTGGTGAAGGCATTGGATGCACTCCCCAAAGCGCTAAATAACCGACCGAATTGAATAGGGCGCGATCGGGTGCCTTTAAACAGAAGATGTTCCAGTTGGTGGGAGATACCGTTTACCCCAGCTTCTTCATTGCGCGACCCCACGCGGTACCAAACCTGAACGCTCACAACGGGTGCGGTATGAATTTCTTTGGTTAATACCGTCAATCCATTCTCTAGAACTGTTTTTTGGACACCGCGAGTCAATGTATTCATAAAAAATTGGCTGTTTTGCGCGTATAGCAAGGCATTAGGTCGTCAAACCCAGAAACCATCAGGTCTTCACCTCATCATTCTAGTCTAGTGGGGTTTGCAAAGCTGAAGCGTTGGGTTTTGTTTTATGGGAAGGGGGCGATCGCACTGGGGCCGCCGGAGTTGGTGGAGTTGGTGCGGGAGGAGGTTTAGGAAATCGGCAGCAGAGATTTTGATGGTGGTGGACTAAAAATATGGAAGAACCAATCGATAAATTTCTCAGTTATCATTGAAACAGAAAAGCCTACTTTGCTCAGGACTAAATTGAAATACTGGCAAATACCTCTTCTAGAAATCTAAAACAAAATGAGAAATATAGAAATATTTGCATGCTTGATAATTTCATCGATCTAAATCGTTCTTTTGTAAAAATTACAGAAGACCATGATTTTGACATGGAGGAAGATCCATATGCTGAGGTGTTTGCTAAATTTGTCAAGAATTACCACAATAATTTTGAAACAAAAAAATGGGTTGACTTGTTTCAGCTACAGCGAGTTATTATTCTTGCAGAAGCAGGAGCTGGAAAAACTGCTGAGATTCGATTCGCAACCAAAAAGTTACGGAGAGAAGGGAAGAAAGCATTTTTCTTTCGCTTGGAACATATAAATTCTGACTTTGACAGCTCTTTCGAGATTGGAGAAAAAGCTGAATTTGATGAGTGGCGAACTTGTGATGAACAAGGTTGGTTTTTTCTGGACTCGGTGGATGAAGCTAGATTACTTGGCCCAAAACAATTTGAGCAGGCTATTCGGAAGTTTGGAGCTGAGCTTGGGGAAAATAAGCAACGAGCGTACATTTACATCACAAGTCGAATAAGTGAGTGGAGACCTCAGTCAGATTTAGACCTTGTGAAGAAGCAGTTACCTTTTGAGGTAACTTTAGATAAAGAAATTCAGGATAAAGATAGCGATCTCATTTTTCTAGAAGGTACTTCAAATAACACTATCAAGCCATATGGCAATCAGGAACGGGAGCAATATGAGCCAACCGTATTTGCACTTCGTTCCCTTGACTTGGGACAGATAAGTATATTTTCTCAGGCATTTTATGTTCAAGATCTTGAAGTTTTCCTGAAAGCTATTGAGAAGCATGAGGCTAATATTTTCTCGACTCGACCGCAGGATCTAAAAGATCTGATTGCTTACTGGAAACAGCATAGAGAAATTGCCAATCGTGCAAAAATGATCGAGGCAAGTATCACTTCAAAACTTGAAGAAGAAAATCCTGATCGCCAGTCAGCACTGCCCCTCAATCCTGAGGAAGCCAGATATGGTGCAGAAATACTGGCAGCTTCTGTAACCTTCCTAAAGAAAAACCGAATCCTCATTCCAGATGAAAATGCAGATCCTACGATAAAGGCTGAAGCGATTAATGCAAAAAGCATCCTGACAGACTGGGATTTCAAGAAAACTCAAGCTCTTTTACAACGTCCAATTTTTGATGAAGCGATTTATGGCACAGTAAGATTTCATCATCGCAGCGTGCGTGAATATCTGACGGCTAAATGGCTATATCGGTTATTGCAAGAAGGAAAGTCTCGACGTTCAATAGAAGGTCTATTTTTTGCAGAGCGTTATGGGCGACAGGTAGCCGTACCATCTTTACGTCCAGTCTTAGCTTGTTTAATCTTGTTTGATGACTGTATCCGTGAAAAGACTGCAAAAATTGCACCAGAAATCTTTATCCAAGGCGGCGATCCATCAGCGCTACCAACGGAAACACGGCAGTCCATGCTGACACAATTTTGCGAACGTTATGTGAGTCAAAAATTCCTAAGTTTTGGGCTTGATAACACCAATGTACAGAGATTTGCTCATCCAGATTTGGGGCAAACTATTAGCCATCTGTTAGAAATCTATTCGGGTCATGAAGAAATCCTAGATTTGCTTTTGAGAATTATCTGGCTAGGCGATATTCAAGTCTGCTCAGAAAAGGTTCTTAGTTATGCTATCGACGAAAAATATGGTGTCTACACACGTATTTACTGCATCCGTATAATTAAGGCAGTGGGTTCACAGGCTCAGAAAATAGGCTTGTGGATGCAATAACTACAAACCCCAATACTAAGGACGGGCGGTTGGTTGGAGAACTAATTTCAGCTTTTGCACCAGATATACTGAATTCTCAAGAAGTAGTAAAGCTAATAAGGTCAACTGAATCAACGCAAAGAGATTATGGTTATACTTTACTAGAGCACTCGCTCAGAGAATTTTGTCAATCTAAATGTCCTGAAGACAATATACTGGAATGGGTTCAGACTCTCTCACCTCTACTGAAAGAGCCTCCAGTTAGTGAAAATTACTTTCACCAAGTTTCAGAACAATATGGTTGGATCCTACCGTGTTTGGTTTTAGCCTCTGAGAGATTAGTTCGCACTCAACATCCTAACACCCTAGATCGGTCAGTCATAGAAACTATATCACTGATACAAGATCCACCTTCCTTCATGCACTACGACAAGAAGGAAAATGCTTTGGCCGAGCTAGTTTCCAAATGGCCTGAACTAAATCATGCGCTGTTTTGGTTTGATATCGAGTCTGCACGGGGGTATAAAGATAGCAAAATAGTGAGCGCTGGAATCACTGGAGATCGGCAGGAGTTCGCGATCACTTCTGGCGGTTTACTATAGAAGACTTTGGAACAATATTGCAAGATATCACTACGAGATCTGACATTGATGATCGATTAGTAGCATTATCTTTAGCATTTCAGATTTATGTAGATAACGGTCGAGGACATTCTCATCGAGCAGCTCTAAAAAAAGCTGTATTAGGAGTTCCAGAACTTGAAGAAGCTCTCACACGTCTCTTGAAACCCCCGTCAATGTCGGAAGAAGAGAAACGTTGGAGACGCTACGATTCGGACCGTGAAAGGAAACGGAAGCAAAAAGAAAAGAAACAAATAGAGAATCGACAAAGATGGAATGAGTGGTTAAGAGAAAATACAAGCGTTTTACGTGACACAAGCATTGCTGCAAAAGGATCTGTTTGGCAAGCCACAGACTATTTAAGGAGGGAGCTTAAACACAAAGATGGTGGGAGTAGCAAAAATTGGCAAGATCTTACTTCTGAATTCGGACAAGATGTTGCCGAAGCATACCGTGATGGTTGCATTGGCTACTGGCGAGAGTATCGTCCAAAAATCAGGTCAGAAAATGTTAAGGATCCAAACAGCATACCTATTGGCCTGATGGTGGGACTTAGCGGATTGGGAATTGAAGCAGATTACGTTTCTAATTGGCCGAAAAATTTGTCTGTAGATGAGGTAACTCTTGCCTGTCGGTATGCGATGAATGAATTAAATAGTTTCCCAGATTGGTTCCCAAAGTTATACGCTACCTTCCCAGACATAGTTGAGTCGGCTATTCTGGCAGAAATTGAATGGGAGTTTGCTCATTATGACGGGAACGATCCCTGTCATTATATTTTGTCAAGGGTTGCTTGGCATTTAGATACATTTAATCCCAAAATAGCTACTAAAGTTCTCTGTTTCCTAGAAAAATATCAGCCGAAGCATGATAGCACTGTACAAGGAGCATTAGAAATTGTTCTTGCCAGTTCTGATTTTAATCAATTGATCTTCAGTGAAATTGCTAAATCAAACGTAAATAATGCAACTATATCGCAATCAAGATTAGTTCTTTGGCTGGCAGCATGGATGGGGGTTGAATCTCATGATGCTTTCAATACCTTGATTTTAGTACTCAAAGAAATTGATGATCCCGATCGTGCAACCGACTTTTCAATGCAATTTATTGTTGCACTCCTCGGTGATGGATTTAGTCAATCAAAAAGTAAACATCAAGATTACGTTCGACCAGAAATTCTGTTTCCCCTCATCAATTTGATACACACTTATATTCGTGATTCAGAGGATATCAAACGAATTGGAGGAGGTGTTTATTCACCAACACTTCGAGATGAGGCACAATCTGCACGTAATCGACTATCACAACTCCTGATCAATATTCCAGGTAAAGCAACCCATCAAGCTCTTATGGAATTGGCTCAGAATCATCCTGATGAGCGGTCAAGGGCATGGTATGTCTCGGAAGCTAAGCAGCGAGCAGAGTTGGACGCTGAGTTTGATTCATGGCAGCCTGAAGATATTAAACATTTTGCTAAAGAAGCTGAAAAAAAACCTCACAACCATCGAGAGCTTTTTGATCTAACGGTTTCAAGGTTACTGGATCTTAAAGCTGAACTGGAAAATGGTGATGCTAGTAACGCTGAATTACTTCGATTGACTAACGATGAAACTATGCATCGTATTTATATCGGTGGTTGGCTTAGAGAACGTAGCTTGGGACGATACAGTGTTCCGCAGGAAGAAGAGCTTGCAGATGCGAAAAGACCAGATATTCGCATACATGGCTTTGGGTTGGATGGGCCAGTGCCTATTGAACTTAAGGTTGCGTGTAGTTGGTCTGGCAACAAACTTGTAGAACGATTAAATAATCAGCTCTTTGGACAATATCTTAGAGATATTCGCTCAAATTGCGGAATTTTTCTTTTGGTTTACATTGGACAACAAGAATCCTGGGAAGAACCACAAACTAGAAGAAGAATAGATTTTGACAGCCTGATTCTGCTTCTCAAAGAAGAAGTAAAAAGAATTATTACTCAAGACGAAAAGGCAGAAGCAATTGAAATAGTAGGAATTGATTTAACGAGGAGGACTGCAAAAAGATCATCCAATTAAGCATTAGATGCTAAAACTGCTTACTCTAATCCAATCCTACGAATATATATTTACATTATCAATAAGGTAGAACCCTATGACACTTACAAGCATTGATCTTCCCCTGACTGAGATTCAAGTCACTTGTAAGCGCTGGCACATCAGAGAACTTGCACTTTTTGGCTCTGCCCTGCGGGAGGACTTTCGCCCAGATAGCGATATTGACCTCCTTGTTACCTTTGAGCCTGAAGCAAAACGAGGACTAACTGAAACTCTGCAAATACAAGATGAATTTCAAGCAATATTTGGACGCAAAGTTGATTTAATCGTCAAAAGTGCTATTGAACGAAGCGATAACTGGCTTCGCAAAAAAAATATCCTTGAATCAGCCCAAACTATTTATGTCGCGTGATACAGAATCTCTAATCGATATCCAAAATGCTGCTCGTCGTATTCTTCGGTATGTCGATGGCGTCAGTCGTTCAGAGTTAGAAGCCAATGACGAGAAACTTTCAGCAATCCTCTACCAAATCACGATTATTGGAGAAGCAACCAAACGCATTTCCAACGACTTTCGCAATCTCCATCCTGAAGTTCCCTGGCGAGAAATGGCAGGAATGCGAGATGTTATTGTTCATGAATACGATCAACTGGACTTTGAAGTAATCTGGGATGTCGTGAGTTCCAGGCTGAGTGAATTGCTGGAGCTTATCGAACGTTTACTGTAGCGAAATGCGATCAGCTTGCGATTGTTGTGGGCTAAAGGGCGATCGCCCTTCCATGCTCCAGTAACCGAGATGCGATCTCCGCTTTCCACAGCTCAACAGACTAAACTAAAGATAAAGCTCTGTTGTCCTGGAACCTTCTAAGCAAAAAATCAGGAGTGACCCTTATGATGTCATCAGAACTGATCGACACCCTTGAAAAACTTCCCGAGCCCCTTCAACAAGAAGTGCTGCACTATGCTGAATTTTTAGCACATAACTATGTAAAAACTCACCCTGATAAGACATCTCAGACCCGTCCAGGTTTTGGCAGTTGGCAAGGCCAAATTATTATGGCCGAGGACTTCGATGCACCTCTCGAAGACATGAAGGAATACATGGAATGAAAGCCCTGCTGGATACTCATACAGTGCTTTGGTACCTCCAAGGACACCCAAACCTGAGTGTACGAGCGCGAGAAACTATCGAACAAAAAGCAAATGTGCTGTATTTCAGTATTGCAAGTTTTTGGGAAATCGCTATCAAATCAGGGTTAGGTAAACTGCAACTTCAGAGACCTTTCAGAGATCTTGAGGCAGACTTGACACAGCTTGAGATTCAAACCTTGTCTATCACCTTTGCCGATACAGAAACCTATCTTTCACTACCACTTCACCATCGCGACCCTTTCGATCGCATCCTAGTGGCTCAAGCAATGAACCATTCCTTACCCTTCGTTAGCCAAGATGCTCAACTTGATGCATATCCGATAAAGCGTTTGTGGCAATGAGTGTGGAACGGCGATCGCCCCTCTCATCCCCCAGTGACCGAGGTGCGATGGTCTTTCTTGCGATCGCTGCGTTAAGGCAGGCACATAGGTTTGCCCCTACAAAAATTTGGATTTTATTTAATTCACGATCCTTAGACAAATGGCTTCAATTCCATTAATTCAACGAAATTGAAAGGTCTAGTGAAAGTTCTAAATGTTGTCTAGCGATCGTCGTAACTCCTCTTCTGATTGGGGCATCCAGTTGTGCCCTCGCAAACGCCGCAGCATTTTCATGGCTTCCTCACGGGATTGTCCCGTATTGGACTCATAGCGCGTCCAAAATTTTGCCCACCAATGGGGCGGTTCTACCAAAGGACCATCATGCTCCGTTGGACGATCGGTTTTGCCATCTACCACCAAACTACCCACATAATCCGCATCTTGATAAATGCGCTGAATTTGTTGGTGGATTGTTTTCATATCCGCCTTAGAAACCACCCCATTACTGGTTCCCTTATAGAACTGTACCGTTACCCGAATGAGATAGCGCGGATCGCGCTCGATGGCAAGGTTGTCAATCTCCGTAAAGGGACCTTCTACTTTTCCATGCCCGATTACCGCTGCTTCCACATCACTAGTACAAGAAGGCACAAGTTAGGCTACTCTTGATTATGCCCTTAACCTGAGCCAAGAAACTTGCCTAAATCATCCCCTCCAGCCTTGAATTTAGAGGATAAAGAACGTCAACAGTTGCAGCAACT
>JAAURS010000428.1 GCA_012032135.1 Acaryochloridaceae cyanobacterium RU_4_10
GCGATTCACGATAAAGCACGCTGTAAGTGCGGTTCGAGATGGCGGTGAAACGCAGCGCACAAGCACCGAGGCCCGCCGTGATTTGTTCGACTTTCAAGCAGCTCAGTGGGTTCTGGGGGTCGGTGCCGGCAATGAACTCCTGCGCGTTGGTCAGGGTGTCGCCATCGGGATCTCGACCAATACAGCCCATATAGGCAGAAGGGGTTCCCAGTTTAGTCAGTGCGGTTGCGACATTAGCAGGTGCACCCCCCGGATAAGGAGTCCAGGATTCAACTTCGGGTAACGACCGTCCAGACTGATTTGCTAGATAGTCAAATAACAATTCACCAATACATAAAACCTGGGATGCAGTCATAGTTCAATTATCCACTTCAGCCATTATGGGACCAGAGATTCAGTCATGAAGTCAACCAAAACTTTCAGAGGTATAAAAGTAACCTCCAGAATCCCCCACAAAAAATAAATCGCTACCACTTTCTGAGTCTAATTCTCTCGTGTCCGAAATACTTCGATGAAGCACTTGCATTAATTTTTGAGGCGTAAATGATTCTAATTCAACAAAATTTCCAGCTTCTAACCAGTCCAAGTCTGCCGCCAAGAGACTGGATCGCAGTTCTGCAAGTTGGGGTTTTGCCTGTTGGGCGGCTTCGGGCGATCGCTGAACAAAAAGTCCTCCCTTAGAGGCAATAACTTGTTGGGGGGAAAGACCCACATCAACAATCGCCACATCGCTATTTTGAAACCACTGAGGACTGTGTTTGACCTGATGAACCACTCGAATCCCTTGGGCGCTGCAATCGTGAAAAACATAGACCTTTAAGTCAGGATTGCGCCGCACCATTTCTAAAGTGGTCTCAAAAATATTCTCTGGGTAACCTGTAATGCTGAGAATGGCACAGTTGTGTTCGAAATGAAAATTATTTTTGATGAGCAATTGAGCGATCGTTGCTTTCTCACACACCACCAGATGATCGAAGCTATAGGCACTCACCTCAGGATTTACTTCCACGGGAGCCAACTGCTCGCGAGGAGAGGGAAGCAGTTGAACCACTGACCCATTGATCTGTTGCCAGCGATGAAGCCAATCTTGAAGTTGCTCGAACTGGATGATGAGTTTTTGGGTGAATTCCTGTTGGCGATCTGCTTGTCGGAACCCAAGATATATGGCGAATAAACCGAGAGAAATACTCAAAGTAAATTGAAAAAACGATTCTAAAAAAATACTTGCTCCAACACCTAGAATTAAAACAATTGCACCTAAAATAGATAGACTCTCTGAGGCGTTTCTGCGTATTTTTGTTGTTAATTTTTCAGATTTACTAGTTCTAAAAATTGCAAAAACAAAAAAAGCGCTAATAATTAAACCTACCCAGAAAAAAGTATCCGATCCGGCAAAAGGGAAAGCATTAGAAAATATAAGAATGAGTATAAAATTCAAAATCCCGTAGCTTGCTATCCAAGCAGCTTTTGTGCCAACTGCATTCTTGCGGCGAAGTCGTCCATCTAAAAAATAAAGCAGTTGTTTGGGTGTAAAAAATAATGTGTTATTAACGGATAAATCGGCGATTATCTTAACAAACATCGGATCTGTAATTTTTGTGGTGCCCATCTGTGTGGGTTCAAAGACGAAGGGATGGTGGCAACTTTTACAAGCACCATAATTGCCTGTCCGATCTTTAAGGGTGTTATCAATTCCACAACGCACACACTTCATACGGGTTCCTGAAAACAAATTAATGGGATGGATTAAAGATTTGGCGCTCTAATAAAACATCGTAAGTCTCTCGTTGCCGAATGAGCTATCGCGACTATTGGGATCCAGTAAAACCTCAGCAGGACGCGGACGATGGAGAAAATGGGAGGACATGGCATATCCATAGGCTCCCACATCTCGGAGGGCAATAATGTTATCAATTTCTAAAGCGGGTAACTGACAGTTTTTACCCAAATAATCTCTCGAGTAAGTTGTATTTCCGCAAACATGGGTGGGGTGTAGGGTTTGGGAGGTTTGCCATGTAAAAATTTCTCGATAACCACCATGAACGGAGGGAATAGAAAGGTTCGCGACGGTGGTATCAACGCCCACAATTTGAACTTCACCTTGCCATTTGACAGAAACCACTTTGGCCAAAGTACCGCACACCCTGCGATCGCAGCCCGTCCCGGCTCGACGACCAAATCAATTTTGCGAGATTGTTGGGCGAGGCGATCGCTGAGTTGTGCGCCAAACTCTGGCCAGTCAAAGGCTGCACCGCCATGTTGATAGGGGTAACCAAAACCACCGCCAAAATCTAGGTATTGCCAATCCGGTAATTTTTGTGCGGCGGATATAACGGTATGGATGGCATTGGTGAAGGATTGGGTAGCATTGGTACCCGTTCCTCGGTAAAAATGCAGTCCTGTAAGGGGCAATCCGGCTTGTCGGGCGATCGCAATGGCAGCAGGAAATTCTTCAGGGCGAACGCCAATGCGGCTGTCTCCCGTAAGCTCGGGAAGGTTGAGACGGAGGCCAAGCTTGAGGGGTGGAGAGGATGGGAACGAGGTATAAACATCGCAGCAGAGTTGGAGTTGAGCGAGGCTGTCTAGGTTGAGGGTGGCGATCCCCCAGTGAAGAACTTGCTCCATTTCTGGGCGGTTGAGATTGCTGCCGCTATAAACGATGTGTTGCGGATCGAAACCAGCCTGGAGCCCCAGATAAATATCGCCAGGGGTGTTGGCGTGGAGCCCCCAACCTTCTTGCCGGACAATTTGCAAGAGCGCAATGTTGCCATTGGTAACGCTGGCAAACCGAAATTGGGTGGATGGATGGGGGATAGATTGAGCGATCTGGTGAATGGTTTGACGCAGGAGAGCGCTCTGGTACACGTACAAGGGCGAACCATAGGATGAGAGGAGAGCCTGAGCTGTTTCTAAAGGAAAAGGCGCTAATTCTGCCATTGTCGACGATATTTCCAGAACCAATGGGGCAACCAGAAGATACGATCCCAAGTGTACGGTCCAGAGGATACACCTAGCACCTGCGATCGCCAGATTTGCCACATCATCAACAACCAGAGGGTTTCTCCAATCCGACGCCCTTGCAGGTGTCCGCTCAAACGACCTTCTACAATTTGAGCGGCTAGATGAGTTTGCCAGTAACCGTCTTGGCGCAATACACCGGGGTTGAGCCAACGTCCCAATTCGGCCCACCCGCGATCGAAACACCAG
>JAAURS010000088.1 GCA_012032135.1 Acaryochloridaceae cyanobacterium RU_4_10
GCGCGACTAAGATTTGAGCTTTGAAGGGTTTTGTAATGACTCCAGCAATACCCAAAGCTAGATGTTCTTCATACTCTTTGGCTTGGGCTTTAGCCGTTAGAAAAATAGTTGGAATCCCTTTTGTGCTGGGATTGACCTGTAGCTGCCTAAATGTAGCCACACCATCTAGATCTGGCATCATGACGTCTAGCAATATAGCATCCAAGTGCCTGGACTGAGCAATCGCCAATCCTTCCTTCCCCGATGAGGCAGTCAATACTTCCCATAGGGTCAAGGCTTCTAACGAGAACCGAATTAGATTGCGGATACCATTGTCATCATCAATAACCAAAACACATTTCATGGCTTTCCTTAAGTGGAGATCCAGACTCAAAATGAAGCATGATTTAGGATAAAAGCAGAGTGTGATTTTTTTGTGATACTCGTACCTCATCGCTAACCAGCGTGCATTTTATGGCTTTCCTTGAGGAGAGATTCTGGCTCAATGGGAACTGTAAAACAAAAACAACTGCCTTGACTTTGGATATGCTCTCAGCCCAAATGATTCCGCCATGTTGCTGCACAATACTCCTGCAAATGGCTAAACCCAGCCCCGTTCCCCCTTTCTGCCGAGCGTCAGAAGCATCGACTTGATGAAACCGCTCAAAAATACTTTCGAGTTGTTCCTGCGGAATGCCTCTCCCTCGATCGCGCACGCAAAACCGGAGAAAAGGAGAAGTTGTTTCTAACTCAACATCAAAATGGACCGTTGCCCCTTGCGGAGAAAACTTGATCGCGTTGCTGAGTAGATTGGTCATGACTTGAATGATGCGATCGCCATCTCCCACCAACTGATAAGGCTGAGGAGTGGTTTCTAGGAAGACTCCGGCCTCGTTGGCCAAGACCTGTATTAAATCTGTAGCCTGTACCATTAAATCTTCAGCTTGGCAAGGCTGCAAGTTTAAGCTCACTTTGCCAGACTCTAACCGTTCTAGGTCAAGCATATCATTCACAATTCGGGTCAGACGGTCAGCACCTTCTGCGGCAATGTGCAAAATCTCCTGCCCTCGGGTGGAGTCAAGCGGTACGATTTGCTCGTCCAGTAAATTGAGGGCGCTTTGAATAGAAGTAAGGGGGGTACGGAGTTCGTGGCTGACCACTGAGATGAACTCAGCTTTTACTCGCTCTAGCAGAAACCGCTCTGTGATGTCTTCGCCAATACTCATGGTGCCGATCGCCTCACCCTGAGGATTCCGTAATTGCGTGTTGTTCCAGGAAATCGTGCGTTCCTCGCCAGCTTTTGTCACAATTGAATTTTGAAAATGGGGATGAAATTCTTGAGCAATGATTTCTTCAAATGCTGTTAACACCATTTGTTGCTGAGATTTTGGCAAAAATAGTTCAAACCAACTGTGACCCATGACTTCATCTGCACGATAACCCGTGAGTTCTAACAAAAAGGGATTGACGTATTCCACTTCCCCCTGAAGGTTCAACCCAACTACCACCAGTTCCACGTTATCTAGTAAATAGCGCCAGCGCCGCTCTGCTTCTTGGATTAAAGCTTCATTCTCTTTGAATTCTGTGACATCCCTTGTTGAAATCAAGACCGATTCAACCATGTGGCGATCGTCAAATTCAGGAACAATCAAAGCCTGGAATATTTTCCAGCCGTGCGGACTTGGGGCTTGATGCTCCAGGATGTTTGCTTTTCCGGTATTAAAAACTGCTTCGCAAGCATCTGCAATTTGCTGGTTAATATTACTAGGAAATCCCATATTCATTAAGTTTTTGCCAATCCAGTCTTTGGCAGGTGTTCCTGTAAGCTTTTCAAAGACTGGATTGACATATAGAAAATTCAACTCTCGATCGTGCCGAAGAATCAAATCGCGGCTATTTTCTGTAATGGTTCGATATTTTCTTTCGCTTTGAGACAACGCAGCTTCTGCTCGTTCGCGCTCTTTAAGTTCTTGTTGTAGTTGAATGTTCGTCTCCAGCAGCTCAGCGGTACGCTGTTTGACCAAGGCTTCAAGCTCTTCGCGATAGATCCGCAGTTCTTCCTCATTCTGTTTGCGTGCGGTTATATCTTCAAAAAAGACTGCTACTCCTTCTGGGGAAGGATAAATCCAATTGTCAAGCCATAGATTCAATGGCTCATAGTATTGCTCGACTTGAGCGGTTTGTTGGGTTTCTAGAGCATGTAAAAGTGCCTGATAGAATGCGTTTCCAACCGCATCGGGATATTGCGCCCAAGCATTTTTGCCCATTAATGATTCGGGGGCGCACTGTAGCAACTCCCCTGCTCGTCGGTTGACGTAGGTGCATTGGCAGTCTCTATCCATTGCCACAAATCCTTGGATGATACTGTCTAAAACGTTTGTAAGGGTTTGACGCGATCGCAAAATCTCTGCAAAGGCGAGCTGTTGGAGTTGAATGAGTTGAGTGAGCTGTTTTTGGGCACGCTTGAGGCTTGTTATATTAGTGGCCATACCGCAAATAGCATAGGTTTCATTCTGCCGATTGCGGATCGAATAAAGGTTTGAGAAATAGGTAATATCGCCAGTGGGTAACTTCATCACTTCCTCATGCTCAAGAGAAGTCCCCTCCTGTAGAAGCTTTTGCTCTTTTCTATGCCACTGCCGCGCGACTGCTTTTGGGAAAAAGCATCAGCAGTTTGCCCGATCGCCACATCGCGAGAAATCTTTGTATCTATTTCAAATTGACGGTTAACGAGTAAGTACTTGCCCTCTAAATCTTTTAGAAAAATAATAACTGGGGCACTATCGACAATGGCTTGGAGCCGATCTTGCAGGTGCTGCTCAATCTCAACAGCCTGGTTTTCGGCTCGTTGGCGTTTCAGAAAATTAAACTGGAGCAGTACCATACACCCACCGTAAAGCACGCTGCCCAACAGCGCGATCGCAACCGTCAGATTGGTTTGAGTTTCAATCCATTGCGTAGACTTTATTCTTTCAATTAAAAGCTGCTCTTCCCGTTTTTGAATGACTTCGCCAAGGCGACGGATATTATCCATCAAACGTTTGCCATCATCGCGCTTGATAAAATTTAGCGTTGCGTTGAGCCCTTCTTTTTGATAGATTTTGAGAGTTTGTGCAATTTCTAGTAACTTTGCATCGATCAAGGTACCCATCTGGGCGAGAGTTTTCTGCTGACTGGCGTTGTCCAGAGTGAGCTGCTTGAGACGCTTCAGCAACACCCTAATCTTGGGCAGCGAGTCCTGATAAGGCTGCAAGTATTCAACCTTGCCTGCAAGAAGATACCCCCGTTTTCCAGTTTCTGCATCCTTTAAGGTAGACAACAATTCCTCAGAGGTATCTATCACCTGGTAGGTATGAGTAACCCGTTCCGCTCTAGATTGGTACTGAAGCAAATTCCTGTAAGCAAATATTCCCGTTCCAATCAAACCGATTAGAACACTACTAAGTCCAATGAGCGTTACTTTGTTGATAGACCACTTCATGGAAATTTCTCTTTTGCTAGCAAGGCTTTAGGTCAGTCAAGATTCAGCAGAGGACGGTGTAGCCGTATTGCGAGACCGATGAGTACGCCGAATGCAGTTCAAAATACGAGTCACCAGATCTGCTTCCATAGTAGACTTGCTGACACAAGCCGTTGCACCTACCTCGCACAGGTGACGAACAATTGCAGGGTCCGGGTTGGCAACCAGAAAAATCACAGGGAGATCGCTCCAGTCTGGTTCGTGCCGGATTACTTGGCATAAGTCTAATCCGCTGCGATCGGGTAATTCAGCGCTCAAGAGCAGTAGATCGGGCCGATAGATTGGCAGGTTTTTCCAACCTTGAGAAACATTCTGGACGATATCGAGCTGAAATCCCCGAAAACTCAGGATCGATTGTATGGTTTCCAATATTTCGGGGTCATCTTCAATCAGCATGAGCTTAATGTCTGTGGGGTTCAACTGTGCGTAGACCTGAAGCACTGTGTCGATGACGGTGACTGGTAAAACAGGCTTTTGCAGAAAGAACCGACCGCCAAGATGAGCGGATTGCAAGCGATCGGAAAACTCATCGTGGGCTGTAAACACGATCGCTGGGATATGAGGCCACTGCGCTGAAAAGTCGCTCAATAGGTCGAAGCCTGCATTGGGAGAATCTGGAAAGCCTAAATCGATCAATACGACATCGGGTTGCGTGTGGGTCAGATAGGCTCGCGCGGCAACAATATCGGTTTCAATATGGGTTTGAATTCCGTAAGCTTCAGATAACGTTGCAAGTTGACTGGCCAAGGCGAGGTCATCATCCACAATCAGGAGCTGGATGGTATGACTAATTTGCTCGAGTGCCAGAATCTCAATAGAGATCTCTTCTGTTGCGGTCTCTAGCTCAGTTTGGATGGTTTGGGCCAGAGTCTGAAGATGTTGAAGCTCTGAGGGGTTCAACGGCATGTCTGCTTTCAGACGCCGTTCAATTCGATCGGCCAGTTGGGACGCGGTTTCAATACCAAAGCTGCCTAAAGATCCCGCGAGGGTATGAGCCTGGGCTTGAGCTTGCTGTCGCAAACGATCGTCTGGGGGGGCCTGGGCTAAGGATGCGATCGTCTGAATCAAATCTGCCGCACGTTCTAGATATTCCGGTCGATACTGCTGCCACAGGTTAGACATCTGAATGCCTGGAATCTCCTCCATCTCTGGATTAGAGGGTTGTACTAAGGAGGTGCTAGATTCGTCTGGCTCAATTTCCCGCAAACGATACCCCAGACCATAGACGGTTTCTATAGCATCTTGTAACCCAACCCGATCTAATTTCTGACGCAACCGTTTGATATGGGCGCGAACGGCATTTTCGGTGGGCATTTCTTCTATGGACCACACCCGTTCCACTAAAACGCTTTGGCTGAAAATTCGTTTGGGATTGCGGAGGAATAACTCTAAAAGCTCATACTCTTTGGCTGTGAGTGATAACAATTCATCGTGTCTGGAAACTCGGCAGCTTTGCGGATCGAGCTGTAAACCGTGCCACTCCAGAATGGGCGAACCCGTGCCACCCAAACGACGCAGTAAGGCTCGGATCCGTGCCAGAAATTCAGGGGTATCGATGGGTTTTGTTAAATAATCGTCTGCCCCCGCATCAAGCCCCGTCACTTTTTGGCTGCTTTCATCTTGAACCGTCATCAACAGAATCAACACATTGTTACGCTGCGATCGCAATTGCTGGCAAATCCGAATGCCACTCTGCTTTGGCAACATGACATCCAGCACAATCAAATCGTACTCATAGGCTTCAGCCAGCTCCAACCCAGTTTGCCCATCAAACGCCACATCGACCAAATAATGCTGTTCAGATAAAACCTTTTGCAGTGCGCTGGCAAGGCTGCGATCGTCTTCTACCACTAAAATTTTCATGGAATCTCTCCCCCCTCATCATTAGATTTCTAGTTCGAGTGATGAGTCATAACAATCGTGGAATGCTTACAAAGCAAGCAACACCCTCTATTGTAAATGTCAGGTTCGCAATGAAAAAAGGTTTTAGAAACTGAACACAAAAGTTTGGACATAAGAATAAAAACAGGCGTTCAAATTTGAGAACCTGCTCTACTTAGGTTAACGGCGTCTCGGTTCCCATCGTCACAATCGCTTCTTTCAGAAGCACTCCCGATGAGTACCCGTAGTGTCGTTTCTTTATTTTTTCTTTATAATTGGAGATGATGAAGATTTCCTTAGGGGTATTAAGCGTCTTTTAATTATGGAACAAGTGTTACGAGGTAATCTTCATAAGCGTTCTGGTTCTTTTGAAGTTCTCAAGCCCATCCGTCAGTGGATTAATCATTGGTCGATCGACAACCGTCTTAGCGCGCACCGTATCTGCAAACTCATCCCCGCTCAATGCCCGTTTGAGCGCGATATCAAGTTTTTCGGTCGTACAATTATCCATATCCCGCCGTTGTGCAAGCTGAATCCTTTTTTCGATGAATTCATCGGACTTAGGTTTCGGGCGCTCTGTTATCTAGCCGATGAATGTGGCGAAGATGTTACCCAATATTGTTGAACTCAACCCTTAGAATAGAACCTTTTCGAGGGTGCAAAGTGAGAGTGAGCTGTTGAGACCCATCTGTATCAGCCCAACTCACCTGTGCGTTCCCAAAACACCAAACGAGCGATCGCAACGGTAGTATTTCCTGGGGAACAGTACAGACGACCTGCTCCGTTGAAGTTCCTACATTGACCGCAATAATGAATTTTTCGGTCCCTAGAATGCGTGCAAAAATATAGACATTTCCCTGAGCGTATAGAGGTAGATAAGATCCTGTTTGGAGTGCTGGAGATGAATTGCGAAGTGCAATGAGTTGGCGATGGTAACTTAAAAGATTTCGATCCCAGCGAGCTTCGGGAGGAAAACCTCTTCTAGAATCAGGATCTATACCACCCAAAAGACCGACTTCGTCACCATAATAAATACTGGGGGCTCCTGGGAACGTAAAAAGTAATAGCGTCGCTAGTTCAACACAGGTTTGGGATTCTTCTAGCGTGGTACCGTCCTCCACTCCTGCAATGGTGAGTAACCGTGCGGTATCGTGACTGGCCAAGAGATTGAGCTGGGTAAGCTGAATTTCCCAAGGATACAAACCTAAGAGAGCTTGAACTTTGGCTGCATACGCTTGGGCTAATAAAGGTGGATAAGGCTCGTAGCTTGGACCTAGCACGTATTTCATTTGGACGCGATCGCCAGCGGTAAAGGCAAGCGTTGGCCCTGTAAAGAGGTAGTTCATTACCCCATCAAACTGCGTGCCATCCAACCACTGACGAGCATTACCCCAGATTTCGCCCACAATATAGGCTTCGGGATTAATTGCTTTGACGCGATCGCGAAATTCTTGCCAAAATCCAGGTACCGTTATTTCAAACGGAACGTCCAGCCGCCAGCCGTCAATTCCTTCTTTAATCCAGTACTCAGCCACTTCCATAATGTACTCGCGGACATCAGGATTTTCATGGTTGAAAACAGGCAACGCTCGATTGTTGTCCCATCCCTCATAGTTTGCAGGTAGCTCACCATCGTAGGCTGACAGAGGCCAACCCTGAATTTTGAACCAATTCAGCCAAGGCGAATGAGGTCCATTTTCTAAAATGTCATTAAAAAAGAAAAAGCCGCGACTCACATGGTTAAAAACACCATCTAAAACAATTTTAATATTTCGTTGGTGTGCCCGATCGAGGAGTTCTCGAAAAGCATGATTGCCCCCTAGCAACGGATCGACCTGATAGTAATCATGGGTATGATAGCGATGGTTGCTGGTAGATTGAAAAATGGGTGTGAAGTAAATTGCTGTAATCCCTAGATCTTGCAAGTAGTTTAGCCGTTCGATAACGCCCCACAGATCCCCACCCTTATACCCTTGTAACGTGGGTGGTGCGTCCCATTTTTCCCAAGTGGGAGACTTTAAAAGTCGCTTTCGGGTTTGTTGGCTAGAAGAAAACCGATCGGGAAAGATTTGATAGAAGACTGCGTGCTTGACCCAAGTAGGGGTTTGAATATCCATAGTATTTTGAAAAATAGCTAGTCGCATTGTCAAAGATCGAAGCTATAACTAACCTCTATCAAGGGAAAGATAAGATAATTCTGTACATTGACTGATTGAGTAACAAAATTGTCACAAATTCGCATTTATCATCGTCTAGAGTCTCCAACTCAGACACCAGCGATTGCTCAGTTACAAAAGAAAAGTATGGAACTTTGGGGCAGTCCACCTCACAATACTTATCAGAGTGACATTCCCAAGGTAAAAGCCTATGAGGGTTCTTTACCCAAAAGAGCAAGAGGGATTGAGTTTACAACTGATATTGAACCAGATTCTGGCACGCCGCCGGGAAAGGGAGTTTGTTGGAGTAATTTGCAAAAGGGTGTCAGAATTGCAGAAAAAGAGGACGGGCGGACATACGCTATTATTAAGGTGTTGACTCTAGTGAATCATCAACTATGACTTTTTCTGTCCAAAGTCAGTTATTGCGTTTTGATGAAGTCAATTCTGAAACCAATCCCGTAGCAGTATTGCGACTGGAACCACCCGAGCTTGAAGAAAGAGGTACGCCTAAATTTTGCGAAGGTTACGACGATCTGGATTATTTAACTTTTTCAGTGTTATTGTTATCGTCTCAACATCGGGTTGCCTTGGTTCGACATAAAAATTCGCCAAAACCTGGGACTGAAGTCTGTGTTATTCCAGATGAGTTGAATATTCTAGAAAGGCTGATGGAAACGATAAATTTGCTTGGTCTTTCAAATAAAGATTTCTCATGGATCCACCCACAGCATGAAAAGGAAGTAAGAGATAAGCTGAATATTTTAGTAAGGTAGGAAAAACCTGACGCAAAATTGTAATAAGCAACGCAGCATTCTCTTAAGCGGACTCGTTGACGGTGGGAATCTATACTGTTTCAATCTGCGGCTGAAGTACAAAGTTGAAAAGATTAAGATCGACCCTGATGACCCGATCGCCATTCAGATTTTTCAAGGTTTGCTTCCCTTGGTGTTGCTCGGCTTTTATACTAGGCAATTAGTGGCCATCCAAATTCCTTAGGAGCACAGTGCCAAAATGGTTTGGGATGTTATTCGCATCTTGAGTGTCAGTATTGTCGGCGCGATCGCCATGTTTTTGATACAGCCTTGGTTGTACCGGAGCGGAATATTGGCCATTACAGATGTAGACGTGGATAACTGGATTGCCGAAAAATATTTTTCTGGGGCTGGCATTGTGTTTGCGACGGCCCTTGCCGCAACGCTGATCTGGTACCTCATCGCCGTTCGGACGCGCATTACCTCTTCCCATGAAGTTTCTCCCCTGCGATTGGCCTGGGCCTTGCTGTTGTTTGTACCCATCATCGGAATTGGTGTGGCGCTCTTTTTCTTTAATGGCAGCAATGAGGCGTTGCTGTCCCTAGCGCTGTTTTACGTCTTGGATATTATTGTGGTGTATTGGTTCTCAACGGCCATTAGTTCGCCAGGGCTGTTGAAATTTGTACCGCCCGGATCGTTTACCGTTCGTCATCTGATAGGACTGAAGTAATGTCGCTTTATGTGGTTTCAATTGGGGGAACTGGGGCACGCTGCGTAGAAGCTACGATCCATCTGGCCGCTGCGGGGTTATTTGATAAAGAAAAAATTCAGATTCTATTCATCGACCCCGACGAAAGCAACGGCAACCTCACCCGCACCCGAGAAACCCTGAAAACTTATCAAGACTGTCGCAGTGCGATCGCCCAAAGCGGCACCCCCACCCCCTGGATGCAAACGCCCATTGAGGCATTGGAGGTGTGGTCGCCGTTTCATGGCAGCATCAACAAGTCTCTGGGGTCTTATTTCAATTACGAAAGCTATCAGTTTAACAATCCCGCATTAGGTCACCTATTTGACGTGCTGTACACCCAAGGAGAGCGCGATGCCGAGCTAGATGTGGGATTTCGGGGACGTCCTGCAATCGGGTCTGCCATTATGAGTCAGGTGAAGTTGGACACCAGCAGTCAAGAACCGTGGCGGACACTGATTCAAGACATCGAGCAGGAACTCAACTTTGGTAAATTTCCTAGAATTTTTATCTGCGGCTCCATTTTTGGTGGGACAGGGGCCTCTGGGTTTCCCACCATCGGACGGTTGCTGAAGAACAAACTAGAACGCTCTGGGTTGCGCGATCGCGTCAAAATTGGTGGGCTTCTGATGCTGCCATATTTCCAGTTCAGCGTCCCCGCAGAACAAGATCCGGGTGACATTTACGCGCGACCGGAGCAGTTTTTGCTCAACACGGAAGCGGCCCTGCGCTACTATCAAGCACAGCCCATTTTTGACTCCATTTATTTACTGGGCGATCGAGAACCTGCATCCGTTTCCCAGTTCAGCATTGGCAAAAATACGCAAAAAAATGACCCGCACTTCATCGAGCTGTATGCAGCCCTAGCCGCCCGTCATTTCCTGCTCCAAGCAGAGACAGAACCCGTGGTTCTCCTCAGCCACAAGGACGAGCAGCAGGTGACTTGGGACGATATCCCAGAAAAAGCAGCGGTAAAAGCTAACCTGTCCAATGCCGTGCGCTTTGCGTTTTTGTGGACCGCCAACCTGGTCCCTGAGCTAAACCGAGGCAAAAGCAACATTGGCGAGTTTCAAAAGTTTGCGCCTTGGTTTAGCAGGTTCTTTAAGCCCAAAGGATTGTTTGTAGGCGGACGCGGCTTGCCAGATCTCAACGATGAAGGACAGCAGGATGTCATCCAGCAGGTGAATGCTTGGAGCATTTCATTTTTACGATGGATGTGGTGGATTCATCAATCCGGTGGCAATAGCCGGAGCATCCAGCTTTTCCGTCATACCTTGTTCATTGAACGAGATGGCCAAGTGCGTCAAAACACGGATGATTTTCCGCGCTTGGTGATTGGAGCCGATCGCCTAGAACAGGCCAAAGAAGCCACGCCCCAATCCCTCAAAGAACAATTGGCCACCCAAGCGGATCCGCAGCCTGGAGCCGTGGGTCTGGCTACTGCCTTATATTTCCTTTGCAAACCCTGATTGAGGTAACCCATGACTGAAAGCAGCAGGACGCCCCAGTCTTCTTACTTTTTTCTTCCCAAACTCAAGGATGGGGGCGGGGCGCAAGAGGGCATCGATATCAAACCCGGTCCCGTAGGGACTTGGGACCAACAGTCTAGCGTAGCGTTCCAGCATGTAGCCTCTAGCTTGGAGGTGCCTTCTGCGGGGCGCGATATCAAAAGCGTCAGCTCCATCCCCGATATGTGGGCGCGGCCCCTCTCCATGGAAATGGCCCTGCACAACCGCAAATATCCCATTCGCGCCCAGATGGTGGAGCAGTGGCAGGGAATGCTCGCAGCGATCGCCCTGTCCGAAGTTCGTGGCTTTAACCTTAAGGCCGAGTTGGTGGAACTCGAAGCGCTCAAGGAAAGTGGCGATGCCTTTGCGCGATCGCTGTACGAGTTGCGCCCTTCTACCCATAACTGTCTCTATACCCTGGACGGGAAGCATCCCTGGCAGGATATTTACGTGTTTTTGTGGAACGGTCGCCCGGTGGGGATGACCTCACCCAGTACGTTGGTGTGTCCGTCTGAGGAAGGAAACTGGGCTGGCTTGCCGTGGTGGTCTGGGGGAAGACTGCGATCGCCCGTTCAACCGGAAGATTGCCTCAACCTGGATGAGAAAATTCAACTCAAGCAATGGTTGGAAAACCTCTGTCAGGAACTGAACCGTCAGAATGGGAGAGTCGAGGCCGTCAATGAAATCATCAGCTCGATCCGAGCCTTTCAAATCAGTTTGGGCGACATTCCCGGACAAGCCTTAAAACGCAGCACCAACGAGCGCTTCTTTGGGGTAAACATTTTACAGGGCGCACTCAGAGCGCTGAGCATCCCCATTCAAGCCATCCCGCAAGACTCCAGCGTGCGTTTGATTCCCAGTCGGGATAAAACCCCCAGTATGGATTTGCTGTTGATTCCCGATACGACTCAAATTTTGCGGGAGTGGGGCGTCCCCACTCAGAGTATTTGGATTCACACCACGACCAACCTCGCCGCACTAAAACCAGACGATATTTTGCGATCGGGGGAGTTTGCCCGTTGGGGAGTCCGCTGCCTGCGGGAGCAAGATGTGTTCTTGCCAGAGCTATTTTTTGTGAATCAGGCCAATGCCCTTCCAGGTGGATTGCTTCCCAAGGGCACGAACGAACTCACTGAAATTTACGAAGGAAAAAGTATTACCCCGCTGTTGCCCATTAACCCCCTACTGCTGGAGTATTTAAACCCAGAAGACCTGTCTGGAATGCTGCAACTCCATCGTGTGGACACGGCAATGGGTCCGCAAGTACAGTTTGTGTTGGATCTGCCATTATCTGGGGTGAAGGGGGATACAGGGCCAAGAATTTATCGCATTGCAAAAATCTATGCCCTTAAAAAAGAGAACAGCTTAGATGAAGTTCCGGTCTTAGAAGTCTGGCCCAATTTCCGTTCCGCCACTTGGAAAGAATACTATGCTTTCTACTACGACCCCAACGTAGAAACCTTTCAAGTTCAATTCGCCCAAGCAAAAGAAAACTATACCTTTAAAGGCGTAGGCTCTTTCCATTACCCCAACTACTCCTTCCCGGACACGGACAGTTCCTGTCAGATCGTGCAGTTGAGCGAGTTTCCCTCCTTTATGGACTGTCGGGGCAAAAACCAACAACCAATGGGACTCATTTTACTGAAGACACCCAGAGAAGTGGGAACCACGACCGGAATTCCTTGGAAGGTTGGGGTGGATTTTGGTACGTCGTTTACCAATGTCTACGTCGAGCGCAACGGAATTGTCGAACCCCTTGCATTTGAGTCACTCCACCACAAGGTGACTGAAAGTAGCGTCGAAGTGCGTCAAACGGCGCTCTATGAATACTTCATTGCCAGCAATATGGAGCTACCGCTCTCAACAGTCTTGACCACCCGTGGCGGCAAAGGCGAAACCCTCACCGTCTTAGACGGACGCATTTACATTCCCCGCGACAGTACCACCTTCAAGCCCAACACTGATGATTGGATTCGGGCCAATCTCAAATGGTCGCCGGACAGTCTGAATTTCAATCGTTTGTTTCTCAAGCATCTGGTCTTGCAAATCACCGCTCAGGCGGCAGCCAATAGCGTCAAGGAGGTGCAGTGGGCGCTCTCCTATCCCTCTGCCTTTTCCAAGACCGATCGCAATACCTATGCTCGAAACTGGCGCAATTTAACGGTGGCAGTTGAAGAAACGACAGGAATTACCCAGATCTGTCCCACCCTGGACAACCCCAACTACTACCGCACGGAAAGCTTGGCGATCGCGCAGTATTTTGCAGATTATGAAATGCCGGGGCGCAAAAGCAAACTCGATTTGGTCAATAGCACCTGTGTCGATATTGGTGGGGGAACATCGGATATCTCCATTTGGGAGGAAAACAAACTCGTCCACCAATGTTCCGTGCAGCTTGCGGGGAAGGATTTATTTTCGCAGTTTATCCAAATGAATCCAGGCTTTTTAGAGCGTCAGTTCAAAATCAAAACTGATGAATGGCGCAAACTCCAAGGCTTCCAGTTCTACGTCAAACTAGATGTGTTCATGCGCCGCGAGAGTGATGGCTGGCTGCGCAATCGCAGGGATATGGTGGCGGAGGATCCTGAATTTCAAGGACTGCTCCAACTCATGACTCTGGGAATGTCGGGATTGTACTACTACATCGGACTGCTGCTCAAAGCGCTCTATGCCGAAGGCAAGTACAAAACCCCAGAAATCACACCTGTGTTTGCGGGAGGCAATGGCTCGCGGCTGCTGAATTGGTTGGCAGAAGGTGGCGAGTTTAATCGTCATTGCGAGGCCAATGAGTTATTTAGCGCCATCTTGAGCCAAGCTTCTGGGTTTGAAAATATTGCTGTTAACACCGCCTTAAGTCCTTTACCCAAGGATGAAGTGGCGTGCGGGCTGGTGTTGAACGAAAGCCATCTCAAAGGGCTGGAAAAACGAGACGAAGATCTCTTGATTGCTGGGGAAGCCTTTACCGTCAATGGTGAAACCCTAGATTGGAATTCACGGATGAAAATTGGCGGGACCATTGAAGAGTTGGCCGTACCGCAACTGACGCAATTGACCCACTTTTTGAATGGTTTTCATCAACTGTTGGATTCAGAGCGGATTGAAGGAATCTCACCTTTCAAGGGCTACCAAATCAGTGAAGACCCTGAGGCCAACACCGAACTCTGGCGAACCACTTCAAGGGAACTCAAAAAGACTCTGTTGCGATTGCGGGGAAACACAGACGATGTGCGGGTAGAACCCCCATTTATTTTGGAACTCAAGGCGTTGTTGCAAGTACTAGGAAATCGGTGGGCAGACGAATGGAAGTAAAATCTTTACATAAAATTGCTTCTGTGAGCCTCCTGCTCATGGGATTGTTGCTGGGTAGCGGTACTTTACCTCTAAACTCTAGTGTAGTGTCGGCTCAAACTAGCGAATCCCCCACCCCTTCAACCTCCGCCGATCTGCCTAACCCAACCGAGAATCCGGCATCAGTAAAAGATCCAAACGATATTCCTCTTTTACTCTGGATCGCGATCGGTGGTCTTGGATTGTGGAGTGCCATTCTAAGTTTCACGACCTTTCGCACGATTAAATGGTGTGATGAGAAAGTGGCCAAGAACGATCGCAAAATCAAAGATTTGGAAGCTAAGAATCTCGAGCTTGATGGGCGAATTGGGCGAAGGACGGCTGCGATCGAAGAGTTAAAAGGACAACTGATGTCTTATAAAAAGACCTTAGAAGTCATCCAACTCCAATCCCAGCCTGGAACAAAGCTAAATCCTGCAAGTTATGAGGCCAAACAGCAACCCTCTAACTATGGATATAACAAACCCTCCAGCAATCCTGACTATGCTGTGAGTACGCCAAATTACGCTCAATCCACTCCTGCGGCGAAAGCGGCTTGGGATAGGATTGTCCAAAATTTTAATAGCTCTCCTCAAGTCCTAGAGGGTTACATTGTTGAAAGTGTTGCTGAAACAGAGGAAAGCGTCAACAATCGGCGAGGCAATAGTAAGGCGTCAGTGTTGCTGAAGGCTGCCAGCAATTACAGTTATTGGATTTTTACAGGGGACGATCGCGGTTACTGGTTAACCCCCAAGGCGGATCTCAAAATAAACCCCGTTAATTTTGATACGTTTCAAGCTTTATTTGAGTCTCAAGATTATCAGCCCGGATCTAAAGTTTATTTGGTTAAGCCTGCCAAGGTCGCTCAAAATTCGCAATCGGGTGCATGGGAACTACTAGAAAAAGGTCAAGTTCAGTTTGCCCGATAGGGACAATACGGATTGAATTAGGCATCCTCTAGCCAGGTGAGCGAAGAATTCCGATCCATTCACACATCAATCCTTTCGATTGGTGAATATTTAAGCCTCTGACATCTGTTTCATGTCACATTTGAACTCAATTCTATTGAGGAGCAATTTTCAATGACCACACTGTATGACAAGCTTGGTGGTGCAGTGACTGTTGATTTAGCTGTAGAAAAGTTTTATGCCAAGGTCTTGGCAGATGAGCGAGTTCAGCATTTCTTCGCTCAGACCCGATA
>JAAURS010000429.1 GCA_012032135.1 Acaryochloridaceae cyanobacterium RU_4_10
AAAACCAATTTGGTCTAGAGAATTGCCGTCTGAGCCAAGTTCGGTAACGGTAATCAAGGATGCTGCTAACTGCTATTTCCTAAGCTTTGTTGTAGATGTTGAGCCTGTTCAAGTCGATGCTAAAAATCAAAGCATTGGCATTGATTTAGGGCTAAAAACATTTGCATTCATGAGCAATGGGGAAACAGCTAAAAGCCCTAACTACTCAAGGCTAGATAAGCGCTTGAGCCGTAAACAGCGCAAACTTGCTCGTCAGGTAAAAGGATCTAAGCGCAGAGAAAAACACGCTTGCAGATTGCCAAGCTGTATAATCAAATTTCAGATACCCGTAAAGACTTTCTGCACAAGCTTTCGACCAAAGTGGTTAGAGAAAATCAATCAATCGTTTTGGAAGATCTGAATGTGTCAGGCATGGTCAGAAATTGCAAACTCTCTAGAGCGATTAGCTTGCAAGGATGGAGAGAATTCAGGGTCCTGGTTGAAGCGAAGTCGGAGAAGTTTGGGCGCAAATTCGTTGTCATTAGCCGCTGGCAACCCACTTCTCAAATCTGTTCTGATTGTGGGTTCAAGTGGGGCAAACTCGAATTAAAGGTCAGAACTGTCACTTGCATCAGTTGCGGCTCAACCCACGACCGAGATGAAAACGCCGCAAAGAATATTGAAAAAGTCGGGATAGGGCATTGCCACGACTCTAAACGGACGCTGAGAGACAATAAGACAGGTTCGCCTGCAAGTTTCGTTGAAGCGTCAAGAATCACCGCTGCTTCAGCACGGTGAGTATGTCAAGGATAGAAACCCAAGCAGGCAAAAAGTAACCAATCTAGCAATGACTGCTTATCTCTAAAATCGGCAGGGGGTTTATAACTTCCGCCCCATCGACTGAGCCAGTCGCCAATACCACTAAAAAACTTAAGTACTTGCTGAAAGATTTGTTCTGGCCCAATACCCGTAAATACTTGCAGACCAAATACAACCAGTGCAATCAGAAATGCAGTCTTGAATGTGGTTTTGATCGTGCTGAACAAGCCAAACAGCAGTAAGACCGAAACCACAAATGCCCCAATTATCAATGGACTCATAACAGCTAAAATCCCGTTTCTACTGAATAGACCTCATTCTAATCAAAGACTGGCAGAATCTAGATGTTTTACAGATTACTGGTTAATAAAAAGACTGGCAGAATCTAGATGTTTTACAGATTACTGGTTAATAAACTGTGACTAAACACAATGCCAGAACGCCAGAACTTTTTATTGCGATTAGCGTCACTTGCATTTGCTAATTTAGTTAGTACGCTTATTACTCAATTAATTATTCCTATATCAAGTGAGATCGCTACGCCAAACAAACTTTTCAAACTTTAGAGAGCAAACATCATGCGTCAATTTAGTAGCTTTTTACTCTTTTTGCCTTTTTTACTATTATTAATCGGTTCGCCAGCCATAGCAGCAGATCCTTTAGCGATCGAAGATTCGATCGAACAGTATTTGACAGGGCCAGGCCCAACTGTAAATCCAACTGTGGCAGCTGAACCCAAACCTTCAGATAGTGCGATCGCTGAAGTAATAGCGGCAAAACTAATGACTAATGCACCTGATGGTAAGTTTCATGCAGAGTCAATTATGAGCCGTGCTGAAATTGCAGTCATCCTGGTGAAAGCCTTTAATCTGGAAACGCTTAAGCCTATGGTGACAACTCCTGTGAAATTTAATGATGTTTCAAGTTCTCATTGGGCGGCGAAGGATATCGAAATTGCGGTAAGAACGGGAACGATGGAGGGCTATGAGAAGGAAAGATTCTTTCCTAATCAAAGAGTGAATCGGGCAGAAGCATTTGCCATCTTTGCTAATGCCTATGGCGTGTTCCAATTCCCCGATGCCACAATTAACGAAATCCTGTCACTATACCCCGATGCCAAAGACTTACCTAAATGGTCGAGACGTGCCCTAGCAACAGCTTTGAATGAAGGCTTCGTAAATCTGGGTGCAGATAGTCAGATTAACCCCCTGAAGCCCATGACACGGGGAGATATGGCCTATGCACTGAGCAAATATTTAGAAAAAGAACGGGGACGCTATCCCATAAATTCACCTTTACGCAAGAATCCGGTACCTTGAGACACAGTAATTCTTGCGATTGTCATATAATGCTCAGGATCGGTGAAACAAGTCAATAAAATTATGGCAAAGCAACCTGCAATTCTCGTGCTGGCAGATGGTAGTACGTATAAAGGCTATGCCTTTGGGGCAACGGGGACGGCGATCGGTGAAGTTGTCTTTAATACTGGCATGACCGGCTATCAGGAAGTGTTGACCGACCCTAGCTATCGCGGGCAAATCGTTACTTTCACTTGTCCAGAGTTAGGCAATACGGGGATCAATCCTGAAGATGAAGAATCGGCACATCCCCAGGTAAAAGGGGCGATCGCTCGCAATATTACCTTTACCCCAAGCAACTGGCGATCGCGTCAATCCCTTCCCGACTATTTAAAAGCTCACGATATCATCGGTATTGCTGGCATTGATACGCGGGCACTAACGCGCAAGATTCGATCGCTTGGTGCAATGAATGGTGCCATTTCCACCGAAATTCTCGATCCGCAGTCACTTTTAAGCCAGGTTAAAGCCGCTCCATCGATGCAAGGGCTGAACCTAGCTAAAGTCGTAACAACACCAGCAAGTTACGAGTGGCAGGAACCAACGCCAACCGCATGGGAATTTATGGAAGCTCCGCTTGAAACGGCTGAGCCTTTAACTGTGGTCGCGATTGACTTTGGCATCAAGCGCAATATTCTACGCCGCTTAGTCAGCTATGGCTGTCGCGTCATCGTCGTCCCAGGCGATACTGCCGCCGAGAAAATTTTGGAGTACAATCCCGACGGCATTTTTCTTTCTAATGGTCCAGGCGATCCTGCTGCCGTTACAGAAGGGATTGCCACAACTAAGGCATTGTTGAATGCAAACAAACCGCTATTCGGAATCTGCTTAGGGCATCAAATTCTGGGTTTATCGATGGGTGGCGATACATTTAAACTTAAGTTTGGGCATCGTGGCCTCAATCAACCTGCCAAGAATCAATTACCCACTTCCGACCAGCGTGTAGAAATTACCAGCCAGAATCACGGTTTTGCCCTAAACGGTGAATCCCTAGACGATTCTGAAGCACAGGTAACGCACATCAACCTCAACGATCGCACTGT
>JAAURS010000430.1 GCA_012032135.1 Acaryochloridaceae cyanobacterium RU_4_10
CCAGCCAAAAGCCACATATCTTGTAATCTGAGAAATTTTACGCCGACCCGCTTCTCCCTCATCTTTTTGCAATCGCTCTAGATTGGGGAGGGCAGCCGTCAGTAGCTGCATGATAATGGAGGCATTAATATATGGCAAAATCCCCTAGGGTAAAAAGACCTAGGGTTGAAAAACCGCGACCCGATAAATAATTGAGAAGCCCTAAAAATTGGTTGTTCTGCACGATCTCGGCAAAGACTTCTCGATTGATGCCGGGAATCGGCAGATAAACCCCTAAGCGCACGAGAACGAGCAGGCCGATGGTCACGAGCACTCTGTCTCGCAATCCAGCGGCTTTTGCCATCTGTCCAAAGGTCTCTTGGGCCGTTGGTGTTTTGCCTCGATTGACAACCATGTAACGTTAACCTCTTTTTTGTTAACAGGAGTACCCGCGATCGGATCGTTTGGTTCCCAACCTCACCCTAGGGTGCGATCGTGACCGTGCCGCCCGCTGCTTCTATTTTAGCGATCGCACCTTTGGTTGCAGCCGCAGCCGTAACCTTAAGCGCTACCTTCAATTCACCGTCACCCAAAAGCTTGAGCGGTCCTTTTTGTGCGGTTAAAATCCCAGCTTCCAGCAAAGAGTCCAACGTAACTTCGCTTTTTGCCTTCAGATCGTTCAGCTTGCTGACATTCAAGACGGTGTACTGCTTTTGATTGACAATCTCAAAGTGCTTCAGTTTGGGCACCCGACGGTAGAGGGGATTTTGACCCCCTTCAAAACCAGGGCGAGTGGGACGACCGGAGCGAGACTTTTGGCCTCGCATCCCAAACCCGCAGCTTGCGCCTTGTCCGGCAGCAATACCACGGCCCACACGACGGGGGCGATGTTGCGAACCCTCTTTGGGGAGTGCGTCTTCTAATCTCATGATAGTTGTATCCAATTTGATACATCGAAGGTAAACATGAACCAGTGCCAGCGACGGATGGAGACGCAACTGGCCGAAACCCAAATTAGGTTGGCGCTTAGCCGTAGACCTGCTCTAGGGTCAAACCACGTTCTTCGGCCACTTCACCGAAGGTCCGCAGCATGTCCAGGGCATTTACCGCAGCTCTGGCATTATTCAGCGGGTTATCAGACCCTAACTGCTTTGCCAAAACATTTTTAACGCCTGCCATTTCAAGGACGGTCCGCACCGCACCCCCAGCAATTACCCCAGTCCCTTGAGCGGCGGGTCTGAGCATCACCTTAGCGGCTCCGCCTCGGCCTTCAATGGGATGGGGAATCGAGTTGGCTTTGGTGAGGGGCACATCCACGAGTTGCTTTTTGCCATCGGCAACCCCTTTCTTGACCGCGCCGATAACGTCGCTGGCCTTACCCACACCCACACCGACTTGACCGCGCTCGTTGCCAACGACCACGATCGCTCGGAAGCTGAGCTTTTTACCGCCCTTTACCACTTTAGAAACGCGGCGGATTTGAACCACCCGTTCTTGCCAGTTATGTTTCTTTTTCGCGGTTTTCTATTACTTTTACGACTTATTGCCATTATTACACCCAGTTTTAGAACTCTAACCCAGCAGACCGAGCAGCTTCAGCCAGCGCCTTGACGCGACCGTGATAGAGATTCCCACCCCGATCGAAGACGATACTGCTAATCCCCTTTTGTATAGCGCGTTGGGCAATCAGCTTGCCCACCTGCTCCGAGGCTTCACAGGTTGCACCAGACGAAACCCGACCTTTGACATCGGACTCAACTGTAGAAGCAGCAACAAGAGTCTCTTGACGCACGTCATCAATGATTTGCGCGTAGATATGTTGGTTTGAACGAAACACGGCCAAACGAGGGCGGTCAGCAGTACCGCTCACTTTACGACGAACCCGTTTGTGACGGGCTTGGGTCCCTTCTTTACGAGTTGCTTTCATTATTTCTTACCTGCCTTACCCACTTTACGGCGGACAACTTCGCCGGAATATCGAATCCCTTTACCCTTGTAAGGCTCGGGTGGACGAACCGCACGAATACTGGCGGCAATATTTCCGACAATTTCTTTGTCGATGCCACTGACGGTGACATTGGTGTTATTTTCAACCGCCAGTTGAATGCCTTCTGGAGGTTCAATCACAACGGGATGGCTGTAACCTACGCTCAAGCTCAGGTTCTTGCCTTGAATTTGAGCCCGATAGCCCACCCCTTGAATTTCAAGACGTTTCTGAAATCCTTGAGAAACCCCTTCAACCATATTGGCGACAAGGGTGCGGGACAAACCGTGCCGCTGGCGGGCAAGGCGAGATTCATTCCGCCGCTTGACCAGCAGGGTTGAGTCTTCTTGCTCTACAGAAACTTCGGGGACCAAGGAACGAGAGAGTTGCCCCTTGGGGCCTTTGACACTCACCGTTTGCCCTTCAAGGGTAATGGTCACTTTGTCGGGAATTGGAATTGGGCGTTTGCCGATACGAGACATCTCAATACTCCATGTCAACTCATTGGGTCAGGCTTACCAGACGTAGCAAAGGACTTCGCCACCCACACCCGTGCGACGGGCTTCGCGATCGCTCATGATGCCGCTGGAGGTTGAGATAATCGCAACCCCAATACCGCCTAATACCCGTGGAAGATCTTGTCGATTAGAATAAACGCGAAGACCGGGGGTACTCACACGCTTTAAGGTGTTGATGATGGGTTGACGGTTTCTACCCCGATATTTCAGAGTAATGACTAGGCGTCGCTTCACTCCTTCCCCATCTTCTGCAAAATCTGTGATGTAGCCTTCGGCCTTTAAGACCGTCGCAACGTTGCGGGTCATTTTGGTAGAAGGAACTTCCGTTGTTTGATGCCGAGCGAGATTCGCGTTGCGAATCCGAGTCAACATATCGCCAATTGTGTCATTTACCGCCATAGTTACTCCTTAATGAACCGCCCCCTAAGAAATAGGCTAGTTTTCACGGAACGGCATTCCTAAAGCCTTCAGTAAAGCTCGCCCTTCTTCATCCGTCTTTGCAGTAGTGATGATAGAAATATCCATCCCGCGAATTTGATCTACGCTGTCGTAGCTCACTTCGGGGAAAATAAGCTGTTCCTTTACCCCTAGGGTGTAGTTGCCGCGACCGTCAAAGCTTTTGGGGCTGATGCCTCGGAAGTCTCGAATCCGGGGGAGGGTCAGGTTGATAAATCTGTCGAGGAAGGCATACATTCCGATCTCCGCGTAGGGTCACCA
>JAAURS010000089.1 GCA_012032135.1 Acaryochloridaceae cyanobacterium RU_4_10
CGATGTCGGACTCTGGTCATCTGGGCTGCGACTCGGGCTCGGGCTCGGACTCGGGCTGGGTTGAACCTCAAAAGCTCCGATATCTGGGGCATTCCCTTGAGGGCGACTTTCGCCTCGTTGGTCGGTTGTGATTCCGTCAACTGGGGTACCTGCGTCGATCGCAGGGCTACCTGCCAGTAATGCTTGAGTTTGCGTTGGTCCACCATTGTCTGCAAGGGGACCAAGAACCTCACCAATCGGTCTAGTCAGGATAATATCAGACGCAATGGTTGGGAATCCGCCTACAGTCCCATTTTGCCCGACTAAGTTATTGCCCCCAGAAACAAAGCCGCCGGAGCCGATATTTGCAACTTCAGAGGACGAGGAATCCTCCGTTGCCTGATTACCCGCAACAATACTATTCTGAACACGAATAGTATTAGTATTACCAGACTCTCCATCATTACTATAAAGACCACCCCCAAACTGCGCTGAGTTATTAGAGATAGTGCTGAATAGAATTTGTCCCGTACTACGGGAGTTGTAAATGCCACCCCCATTACCAGTGGCTGAATTGCCAGAGATAGTGCTATTTATAATGTTTAACACCCCTGGCCCCTCAAAATCTGTCGTATAAATGCCGCCCCCATCTACTGCTGAGTTACCAGAGATGGTGCTGTTTCTGACTGTCAAGGTGCTACTAGCACTGAAAATTCCTCCACCCGAATCCGCTGAGTTACTAGAGATAGTCGTTCGATCGATCGTCAAATTACTGAACAAAACTTGAATTCCACCACCATTGGACAATCCTCCTTCTCCATTTGAGGGAGCCCCATTGATGATTCTAAATCCAGACAACGTTACGTTAGAGCCTCCCCCAATATCGAACCCTCGTCGAGCATTTTCACCATCAACAATAGTGCTAGCGCCTTGTCCCTGTAACGTAAGACTTTTTTCAAAAATATTAATGACACTATCTCCAGAACCCGTAAATGTTCCACTCGCTACATTTAGCGTTGCACCCGAGGCTGCTACATCTACACCATTCTGGAGAATATTAGGAAACGCCTGGTTGACGTTAACCGTCGTACCCTCCCTGTCAGTGTCTGCTCTACCCCAAGGTTAATGGGAGCATTAAGATTAATTGTTAACGCGCCATCCGGAGTTGACGCGCCATCCGAAGGTTGATCGGAAAACCTTAAGGTACTTCCGCTACCTTGCCCTCTACTGTCAATTGCTGCATCAACCTGAATCAACTGAGTGGCAGCCAAATTTACATCTCCTCTACTCAACGCATCGACAATTACACTGGGAGCTACAGTGAAATCACCCGTGGGTGGTCCTACTAAAGTTGTGTCAGAAGATAAAGAATTCGCAATAAACAGGCGATCGGGATCTAGCAGCCAGGTGCCAGCCTTATCAATATTGGATCCCACATCAACATTGGCGGTTGCTGCAATACCCAGTCCTTTTTTGCCAGACGTTTCAACAAAACCACCATCGCCGCCCTTCTGACCGCCTCTGGCAAAAATATTGCCGTTCATGGTAGTGACACCATCTGACCAGACAATGACCTTGCCGCCTTTCCCATTGGTGAGAGCATTGGCCTCAATCTGAGCCCCCGCACTGACGTTTGTATTTAAAGATCGAGGAAGACTTCCCTTGCCCTGATAATCTCCGCCCACTAGGACAGTACCGCCACCCGCATCTCCAGAGGCAAGAAGCTGAGCTGTACTTTTAAGGTCAACCTGTTTGCCTAAGACTTGTATCGTTCCGCCCTGCTCGCCCGAACCTTGTCCAGACACATCCAATGTACCGGACACTGTGACGGACCCAACGTCTGCCCCTGACAGAACGACTTTTCCTTTGCGGTTGAGTAAAGTTCGCGCCGGAACCACCCCGTCCATATTGATAGAGTTGTTGACGATGTTCGATCCGGTTTGAGCGCTCAGCATCACGACACCTCCATCTGAGAGGGTGCTACTACCACTATTACGCAGAAGGTTGAAGGGTCTGCCATTGCGCCCTACCATCGATCGGTGGTGATGGGATCTACGACAAAGGAAATTAACCCATCGCCATAAAAAATCTAAGGTTGCTGTTGTACCCGATCCCAACAGAATATGTCCGAGACGGGCATTAATAACACCACTATTAGCAACACCAGGAGCAACCAAAGCTGCAAACCCACCGTCTTTAACCGTAATATTCCCCTGATTCTCAACCTTGCCCAGCGGCTTGTCCAATAGCTGCCAGAACTTTAGCTGTCCCTTCATGAAGTCTGAATCTTTGGTGTCTAGCGTTGTCGTTAGAAGGCTACCGACATTGATTTGGGCTGTAGGAGTAAATAAAATTCCATTGGGATTGATTAAAAACAATTGCCCATTAGACGTCAGCCGACCTGCAATCTCTGAGGTAAAGTTTCCCGTGACCCGATTCAGGGTAGCAGAATTAGCGGAGGGTTGTTGAAAATTAACCCACTCCGAACCCGCAATACCAAAACTAGTCCAGTTAATAACCGCTCTGTCTGAAGATTGCACGACATTTAAGCGATCGGATGTGGGTTGCACAATGACAGCCTCTCCTGCTTTAACCTGACCGTTTTGGGGCAGCGATCGCACGGGTAAGGCCCAGACCCCAACCCCTGCCACCGCAGCAAGCGTCACCCAACGCATCATCGGGAATGTGTAGCGCAGCAGATGGGAGGGTTGAGAGCGCATTGTAGTTAAAGTCCTTAATAAACGAACGTACCCAATCATTTTTTAAAAGAACCCATTGACAACAAAAAACAAGCGAGGGTCGGAACTGAAAACGCGATCGGTGCGCTGGATGGGAAAGGCCAGCTCTAGACCCACAAAAATCTGACTTCCAAAGTTATGCCGGATGCCTAACCCCGCCGAACTGAGAGCATCGGAGCTATTCTCTGCCGCCGTAGGAGAATTGCGAAACACCCAACCGTGATCTGCAAACAGATAAGGTTGAGTCTTCATCGTCATACCAAAAGCTTGGTATAGCAACGGTCGCTGAAGTTCGGCACGAAGACCGTAACCAAAATCACCGACGACTTGATCTGGATCGAAAGCACTACCAAAGGTCTCTCCCCCCAACCCAAACAACTCTCTAGACAACAATGTATCGCCTGTGAGTTGAGCCTTACCTGCTAGAAGGAGTGCGAATTGACCCGGCAACTTCTGGGTGCGCGAGAGATTGAGATTAACCTTTGTAAAAGTCGAACTCCCTGCTTCGCGAGAAAGAGGCTCAGTTTGATTTTCTGATGTACTGCCCCCAACGCCTTGAGAAAGTTGAGCCGAAGCTAAAAATGACCCTTGCGCGTCAATATTTTGAAGCTGCACCCCCACCCGTAAAACCGCCAGACGGTCTTCACTCAGAACTGCATTAAGATTGGAAAAGGACAAGGTATTGCGGCTGTCTGCATAGTCAAACCCACCACTCACAGAAATCGTAGTGTTCCGAGAGCGCACTACAGGATAAACAAGGCCAGCTTCTACAGCAAAGGTGCGACCATTAATCCCAAACGCCTTTAAATCTGCCCCTGGATTAAACTCCGTATAGGAGCCACCCAAGTTGACGCGCAACCCATCATGACCTACGGGGATAGAAAAATTAGCACTGCCTAAGGCAAGTTCGTGGGGGTCATCTAGAGACGTGGCACCCCGCAGCGTAATCTGCTCTCCTTGTCCCATTAATGAGTTGAGCAACAACCCTGCCTGCAATCTAAACGGTCCAACGGCCTCTGTCCCACGGTTGGTCAACTCACCAAAGGCATTCACAGGGTCATAGTTGACCTTGCCTACCAAAACAGAAGTCCCGAGACGACTGCCCCGTCGCAAAATTGCCCGAACCTTAAAACCTGCTAGATCGTTGGCTAATAATAGATACCGCTCTAAATCTTTGACTTTAAGGGGACGGGACGCCTGAATCTTTTCCCCAAAACCCTTCAATCGAGCCAATTGTTGCGGAGGAGCCCCTTCAAAGGTCGCTTTTTCGATATAACCTTCAATCACCTGAAGACGGGCTACGCCATCCCGGATGGTTTGCTCTGGCACCACTGCCAAGGACAAGACATATCCATCTTGGCGATACAGCCGAGTGATATCGTTGGCGACACCATAGAGATCGCTCAGACTAATCTCTTTGCCCAGCAGTTGGGTGTAAAAGGATTCAAAGCGCGATTTTGGATAAACGGTAGCCCCTTCGATCGCCAGAGACTTTAGCTGAAACTTCTCACGGTCAGATCCGGGCGGTGCAGTGAGATCTTCGCGCTGGGGAACAGAAATTTCCGGTGCGGGGGATGGAGGCGTTGGGGTTGGCAGTTGCTGCTCGATCCGACCGGGGTCCGGTGGCGTCTGCGCGTTACTTGACAGTGGCGAACCCACAACCCCAGTCGCAAACAGGGCCACGAAGATTGAGTTAACCCCAACACCATTCAAACGTCTGAACTTAATTTTTACGGTCACAAGGAACTGCCTAGCCTAATATCAAGTCATGTGAACTAATATCTTCAGCATAATCTTACGCGTAGCAATTCTATTGAGCAATAATATTTTTTAGAAAAATCCTGATTTTTTCTTCACATTAACCTAGACTGGGCTTACCTTACTTCTCGTACATCATTGGATTAGCCCAAGCAGTGATGAAGATCACAGAAACAGTGTAACTCTGACACACGGCCCCATTGTCTGGAAAGGTATGGTAGTTGAAGTTTAAGATTGTTTGTTTTTTGAGAGGTAATTCATAATTTTTATGTAAGATTTCAGAATGGCTCTCCTTTTCCTATCGACCTTTACGTACTGTCAATGTCTACTAGCTTTTACCTCAAAGCCATGAAATTTCAACTTTTCAACCCCATTTCTTTAGCAGTAGTCATGAGTTTGGTTGTGTCTATTCCAATGGCTCAACCTAGCCATGCTGAAAGCAATACCGACACGCGTTTTTTCTGTGGGAAAACCATTAACGCTGCAACTGGAAACGCAGTACCCACGACATTGGCAAGTACTCGCCGTGGCAATGTGGCCATGATTTTTTGGAAATCTACTTTCTTTGGTCAAAAAGGGCAGGGGTTTTCTCCCACCGATCGGTGTAAAGAGGTCTCTAAGAGATTTCAAGCTTTTTATAAAGATGGCGTTCTTTCTTACCTCACAACGGGCAGGATGAACAATCAAAACGTCATCTGTGTGAGCGATGAATACGGCGGACCCTGTCAGGGATTATTGCTCACGCTTGAGCCAAAGGACAATCCCGAGCAAGTTTTACACGAGTTATTAAATGTTCGTGCCCGCGCGCGCGGACCTCTTGTCAGAGGCTCTGGGGCTAGCTATATTGACGTGCAAGATTTCTTGGACAATGCACCTGTAGAGAAAAACATTTCTTCCAAAGCTACTCCTTCTCCGACGAAAAGGTTAAGGTAAAAATACCTTCCATAATGGTTGTAAAACCACTATTGCCCAAGCCTTAATCCGGTAAACTCTGTAGGGACCCATCGCAATGCGTCCCTACGAGGTGTGGTGGTTCATCCACCCCAGAACTGCAATAAAGGGCTAAGAGCCACTATCTGGAACTTCTTCGCGAAGGTCTAGGATGAACTGTAGATTTTCTTTGACTTGAGCGCGGACATCAGCATTAAGCGGGACTGCCCCATTAGGACCAAACCATTTATCAAAGATAGAGACTTCCTTTTGTTTGCCTCTGACAAAGCCCTGCATAAAGCTCACTAAGGAGTAGTTCACAGCATCCAGAAGCTTGGAGTTATTTTCTGGGACCATGCAAGCAATACCTTCTTTGGAATAGGAAGCCCCAGCTACTTCAAAATTTTTAGAATTCCCACTCCGTTGAAGCCAGCCCGCCAGCAACAGACCATCCCCTGCAAACCCATCGATTTTTCCTTCCTGTAATGCTTTGTAACCTTCAGCCCGATCTTTGAAGAGAACGATTTGGGCTTTGGGTTGGGCTAGTTTTAATAGCGGCTTCATTGGTGGTTTTGGGTAGCACGCCAATTCGCTTGCCAATTAAAGCTTCTGGCCCAGACAGGGAGGAACCACGCTTTGTGAGTAGGTTGGTACCTGTGGTTCCATAACTGACTGAAAAATCAATAAATTTATCTCGCTCCCAAGTGAAGCTACTGGTGTCACAGGCTAGGTCTACTTCACCACTCTGGAGCTTAGGAACGCGATCGGCTGGGTTTAGCGCAACCAGTTTGAGGGTAATGGGACGTTTGAGGTCTTTTTCAAGATGGGTCTTGATGAGCTGGAGCATATCGACGGAGTAGCCCACGAGCTGTCCATTTTTGTCGGCATAGGCCAGTGGGAAAGCATCTTTGCTGGTTCCAGCAGTAAGAACGCCTGTTTTGGCCACTTTTTCTAAGACGGTTTGGGCTGAGGCAGTTTGGGGCAATGTCAGCGCGCACAGAGTTCCCAAGAGGGCAATTTTTAGGTTGAGAGGCTTGGCTAAGGCTCGTTTTTGCAGCATAACCACCAATGTTGAGGTAAATAAATGAATACGGCTCGTATCTTACCATTGCCACTAAGGTTTGCATCGCAGTCTTTCGCTAAAGGGTGTTAAAACTGAAGTACAGACGCAATCTTGACCTTTTGGTAATGGAGGACCGTCACATGGAACAAGATGTATCCCCTCGGCTGACAGATGAAGATTGGTTAAATTTGGGTAAAGCCGATGCCTGGGCTGGCCGACCGAAAACCGCACCGGAAGAAGACCCGCAGAATGCTAGCTTATATGACTTGGGCTATAGCGAGGGGTCGGTGGAGCGATCGCGGAGCGGCTGTACCACAGCGTCGCGCGGCTGTTCTCAGTCGGTCTAACTCAAGTCTATTCAGAGGTTTAACGTGCTGCACTTTGAGAAATCCAGTTTATCTCAGTCGGTCTAACTCAAGTCTATTCAGAGGTTTAACGTGCTGCACTTTGAGAAATCCAGTTTAATTGATGCGTCAATCGATGCAGTGTGGCGCTTTCACGAACGTCAGGATATTTTGCAAATTCTCACCCCACCCTGGCAACCCGTCCAAATTATTCGCCGCGAAGGGGGGTTAGATGTGGGTGCAATCTCTGAGTTTAGATTGTGGATAGGGCCAGTGCCAGTTCAGTGGGTTGCAGTCCATACGGAATGTAAACCCAATCAATATTTTGTGGACGAACAGCAAACGGGACCGATGGCATCTTGGCACCATCGGCATCAATTCGAGGCTAAGGGGTTGCAAACCCAATTAACAGATGCTATTGAATTTTCCTTGCCTGGCGGTCAACCCATTGAAGCCCTGTTAGATTGGTGGGTGAGGCTGCGATTGTCGGATATGTTTGACTATCGCCATCAAGTAACTCAGCAACACTGTGAAGCAATGAAGTATCCGGCTGCGGCAAACTGAAGCAAACCTTTACGGCTGTTTACGAGAACTCTGGATCAAGGAAAAATTAGTTCAAGGTTTGCTTCAACAATTTTGCAATAAAAATCAGAATTACTTTTTAGAGAACTTCCATCCTTCTGAAATGCTAGACCGTCTGATAGGGTTGGGAAACAACGTTTGGAGACCCGTACTGCGTTGGGCTAGGGATTCCGTTTTTGATGTTAATAAAGTTTCATAGAAGAAAAAAGAAACCCCAGCAAACTTGTGAGAACGGGTCCACTTCACCTGTTTCTGGATCCAGTTCATCGAAACATTTTGGTTCTTTAATCCTGATAAAATGCCAATACTGACCGGAATACGACGTTTTGCCCGTATGACTTCCGGGCGTTGAAGCTCTGACAAAAATCCCTTTCGATCGGTTCGGTAGACTTGAAGCACTAGTTCGTCGATATACCCACGTTTTTCCCAGGTCACCCAATCTTGCATATACCATTTATACGCAAATCTTGCGGGATTGGGGGATAAGGAGATAGTCACCTTAGGATTTTTGGCTTTCACCGCCTGATGCAATTTACCCATAAACGCTGTGAGCTTACTGGCTCGCCAACGGACCCATTCTGGATTTGTGGCAATTCTGGAAGGGCGTTTCCATTTATGTTCTTTGCGATAGAGATTGACGGTATAGGGGTCATATCCCCACGGGGCAGGCAATCCAAAGTGGTCGTCAAACTGGATGCCATCTACGTCGTAACGGGTCACAACTTCGCTTGCAAGGTCAATTAGGAACTTTTGCACCCCTGGATGAAATGGATTGAGCCAGACGCGAGGGTGTATGCCTTCTTTCATGACAATTTTGCTGCCATCCCGCCGTTGGGTGACCCAATCGGGATGCCGTTTGACTAGCTCTGAGTTGGCTGGAGCCATAAACCCAAACTCAAACCAGGGTACAACGTGAAGGTTTTCGCGGCGAGCTACTGCAATCAGCTCCTTGAGCATATCGCGATCGCGTTGCGCTGCTTCTCTACTATCTCGTTGCCCCGTTGCTTTAGAATCTGGGTAGAGTCTGTGTGTTTCCCCCGTCGATTGAAATGCAACTTGGCTGGGATAAAGAGTGTGGCCTGCGTTCCACACCGTGGGATAAATCGTATTAAAGTTTAGTTTGGCTAACCGCTTGATGCCAGTATTGAGCCGATCTTGAGAAAATAAAACATCGCTGTCAACATTGGTGAGCCAAACGCCTCGGAGTTCCTGGCCAGTATTTTGAGTCGATCGAGAAATACTTTGCGGCACGATCGCTAATCCTGATGCCGCAAAGACTGTAGACAAACCTAGTGCAATTTTTTTGGACTCCAACCCAGCCATTTTGTTTCACAATCTGATTCATCCCGTTCAACAACTCCTCTCGAAAATTCGGGGAAAATGTCCCCGTTTGAATAGTTCGCTTGCACAATGCGCTTTACAGAGAGCCTAAAAATATGTCTAAGTCTGGGACATCAACCCAACAGCCCGTTTCATGGGATTCATGGGTCAGATCCATCAAGAGTTGGGAGTAAACCCCTTCTCTAAGGGAGGGAGGCGATGTTTGCCTTCGATGGATACAGTCAACCCAATGATCGATCGCGCGGGTTACTGGCGCAATCCGGCCATCAGGATGGGTTTTAGCAAATGCATAGGATGGGGGAATGGCTAACTCCGTCAGGGGTTGACCGTCTTGAGCGCCCCAAAGTTTAAATCCATGCACGTAATCAGACGAACTGTCGCTACCCAGGACTAGCGTGCCGCGATCGCCATAGACCTCTACCCAATGCCCCCGACCGTTATAGGCTGTGGCACTGATACTGATTTGAACGGGGGTGCCATCCATCAGTTCCAACATCAACATACAGGTATCGTCTGCATCCGCAAGCTTGGGCATTCCGCTCACCGCATCAGGCCGATGACCGATGGCGGTAATCAGACGTCCGCAGAGTTGTTTGACGGGGCCAAATAGCCAGGAAATGTAGTCAAAGGTATGAGAACCCAACGCTCCTAAAGAGCCACCTCCTGCCTCAGCGCTGGCGTGCCAGCTCCAAGGACGGCTTGGGTCCGCGCGACCGGGGACCAACCAATCAATTTTGATGAGGCGCTGTTTACCCGTATAAAAGTTTTCTAGGTGGGATTTGAGTGCCATCCAGGTAGGAATAAACCTAAATTCAAAATCGAGCGCAACTTGCAATCCCTGGCGCTGGGAAAACTCATACAACCCTTTAGCTTCAGCAACGGTCATGGCAGTGGGCTTTTCTAGGAATACATGTTTGCCTGCATTTAATGCCTGTTGGACCATTGCTTGATGCAGAAAAGGCGGGGTGGAGATGCAAACGCCCTGAACCTCGGGTCGGGCCAAAAGGTCTTCTAGGTTGTTGGATGCATGGGGGATTTGATGGGCTTGGGGCGATCGCTTCGGCTTTGGTGCGATCTCGGTGATAGAGGGCTACCACTTGGGTCTGGGGACAATCGTTGAGAGTGGGCAGGTGAACTTTTTGGCAAACCCAGTTCCGATGAGGGCTACGCCAATGGAGGAGCGATCGAGCATGGCTGTATTGACGGATTTCTAAACCATAATACTCGTCAGCGCGACAAAATCAAGAGGATCGCCGCGATCTCATCATGGTTTTATATCGGCCCAGCGCTGTAAGGGGGAAGTGTTGGTAGTAGAGGTTGTAGCGCAAGTAGAAGTGTCCCGGAAACCCCGTCCCAGTATAGTAGGGCTCATCCCAACTCCCATCAGATTTTTGGGTTTCAATTAAATGTTGGATGCCGCGTTCGATGGCATTTAGGGCGTAGTCTCCCGTTGCATCACCCGCTGCCAAGAGGCCCATGAGTGCCCAAGCCGTTTGTGAGGGCGTGCTAGGGCCTTGCCCTTTTAGGCTGGGATCGTTGTAAGTTTTGCAGGTTTCTCCCCAACCGCCATCGGCATTCTGACAGCTCGCCAGCCAAGCTGCCCCTCGGGTAATGGCTGGCGCACAACGCTTGGGGGACATCAAGGCAAGGGCCACTAACACACCACTGGTCCCGTAGATGTAATTCACCCCCCAGCGTCCAAACCAGCATCCTTCGGGTTCTTGTTCTTTCAAGAGGTACTGGATAGCGCGTTCTACGCTGTGCGCCCCCGTGGTCACCCCGCCCCGCCCGATCGCTTCCAAAACCCGTGCCGTCACATCCGCAGTGTTGGGATCGATCATGGCTTTCAAATCCCCGTAGGGAATCCAGTTCAGCCAATCTTGGTCGTTGTCGATATCAAACGCAGCCCAGCCACCAGGTTTGCACTGCATAGAAGCCACCCACTGCATCCCCCGCGCGATCGCGGCATCCTTGGCTTTTTCATCGGGGAGCTTAACTTCATTCAGGGCCATGATGACGACGGCTGTATCGTCAACATCGGGATAAAAGTTATTGACAAATTCAAACGCCCAACCTCCAGGTTGACCTGTAGGATTTTTGACGGACCAATCACCGTAATCTAGGATTTGATTTTTGATGAGCCATTCCCCAGCCTTGACCAGTGTGGGATCGTCCGGCTCCATCCCAGATTCAACTAAGGCTCGCATTGCTAACCCCGTGTCCCAGACAGGTGAGATACAGGGCTGAATCCAGTAAATATCGTCTGTTTCAACGGCAAAGCGATCGACGGCCTCAAACCCTCGCCGTACAGCGGGATCGTTCAGATTGTAGTTGAGGGTTTTCATCATCAAGAGGGCATTGAACATGGGCGGAATAATCCCACCCCAGTCGCCTGTGGGTTCTTGATGGTCCAAAATCCATTTCTCAGCCGCCTTCAGTCCTTCTTCACGGAAGGGAGTGAGGTTAAATTGCTCGGCCAGCTTAAAGACTTTATCCATTGCAATAAAGGCATCGGTCCATTCCCCGCTGCGGGGCAATTCAAGACTGCGCGATCGCGACCTTCTACATACAGTTCATCTAAAGAAATGTTGGGTGCAACCTTAAAGACGGGCTTTTTGTCCATGATCACAATTAGCGGGACGGTGCTTTCCCTAGCCCAGCTTGACATTTCGTAAATGATGTTGAGGGGGGCAACTTGGGGAAGCAGCATGATCGAGGAAGGTAGAGACGGTAGACCCCGCCAGTCATAGCAGCCAATCAGGGCTAAGTGGAGTTTGGTAAAAATTCGGGTTTTGGTAATGCCGCCATGGACCAGTATGAAATGTTTGGCTTTGACCAGAACTGGATCGGACGTGGGGACACCTAGGAGCCGTAGGGCCATATAGGCTTCAACGGAAACGCTCAGTTCGCCGCCATCCCCAATGTAGAGTTCCCAACCCCCGTGGTCGCCTTGGAGGTTGCGGAGGTAGGTTTCAACTTTATGCATGGGGTAACGGGTATCAGTCCCCCAAATTTTTGCAAGAGTACAAACTCAGACGTAATACTGACGTTGGATTCTAGGTCAGCCCACCAGTAACCCTCTGGAAACTGACGGCCTAAAAGGTGTTGCTGGCTGGCTGCGATCGCCCCGTCTAAGCGGTCAGTGCTGGTCTGAATCGGCTCTTGAACTTGCATGATTTAGATTGGGTTGGTTTTGGATACTGAAATACTGATGAAAATTTGTTGCCCTGGTTCCCGTAGGTCATGGTATCAAGAACGTCGCTCAATTCTCAACAGTCAGCGATGTTGCAGAGTTAGGATGATTCCATCTTAGGACTCAGCCAGTGAGTTCTGTGTTTGGTTTAGGTGCAAAAATTATGAAGTTAAGATTGAGTGGAATTTGCCATGAACAATCAGCCTCGCATCCCCGATCCCGAAACGGCTCAGCGTCTTTTGGCAAATTTACGACAAACGCATTTAGAAATGTGTGAGTTTAATCTTGAGCTTGAAGCTATTACTGCTCGGGTTGAATATGATATTCAGCAGCAAAGGATAAATCGGGCAAGGCGATCGCATCTTTCGCTCACGACAGAATCTACAGAGCTTTCTGGTTAGCGATCGCATTCGAGCAGTATTGCAGAGTTAGTTAGCAAAGAGCGATCGCAAGTCTTGATAGCCGCTGACAACTCGGACAATTTCAATGTAGAGATGCATTTTGGACTTTGGTTCTGAGTTGTTCCATCACGACATCTAGCTCAATCCCTTCTCCGCGCTCTAGTTCCTGTAGACTAACCTCTACTTTTTCCCGCGTCTCATTAACCCATTGCTCGTACTGGACACCATACTCTTCAAGTAAGTTCAGCGCTGCCTGAATGACTTCTTCTGATTTTTGATAACGCCCAGTGGTTAATAAACCTTGCACTAGTTGCTCTTGTTCGGATGTCAGTGTAATACTCATAATGCTCTACGAAGTATTTCTAGCCAGAACTCTAAGACTATGTTAGCGCGATCGCCCTTCTGAATCAGATATCAAGTTCCATAAGGGATGACAGGCCAGATTGATCGCAAACGTTTCATTGAATACTCAAAACCTCAGCCCGATATTTCAATTCTCAAACTCAACCTATACTGTTTTCATGCTTCATCAGGATTGACGCCCAGCGTCCGTAGCTTCTCGGCTAAGCGCTCCGCCCGTTGACGTTCGCTATCTGCCCGTTGGCGCTCACTTTCTTGACCTTCCGCGCCCGTAGGAATCACCTGACCTTGGCGATCGCACCATCTCAGCCATAACCTAGTCACCGTCTCCTCAAACGGTCCTTCCCATAAAGTAAGCCCTAGTCCTATTGTTTCTAACCAAACAGACTGCCCCACCTCCGTAAGCCCTTCAGCAGGAGTCAGTTCGACGTATTGTCCTGCTGCGATCGTCCAAACGCGCAGCAGTGCTCCCTGCATATCCGTATTACCCTGAATCTGCCGCAGTGGGTCAAACACGACATAATACGGCACGCCAATTTGAGCGTAAATATCCTTTTTGCTAACTCCTCTACCCTTCCGCTGAGATTTTTGACTCAGGGTTATCTCATCGCCCTCTTGATTAGACACAATTTCAATACAGACATCAGGAACCTTGCCAAATTCCCAGACAAAATAGGCCCGATTGCGCCGTTGGGACAAATCTTCAGCACGCTGTACCCCTAGACTCAGGAGCATGTCAGGAACAATTGGATCGCCCTTGAGTTTGTAGAATAACCCTACATTTGCCTCTGCAATAAATGGCAACGGTAAAGCTTTAGAACTACAGGGTGAATCTACTAATAGTCGTTGCTGCTGAGCAGACTGAAAGTTGTCCACAGGAATGTCATCCTCAATAATGAGATGGCTGATGTCCAGCTCAGTAATGATTTCTTCAGAATCTACTTCTGTATCTAAAAGTTGTTGAGTCATAGAAAATACTCAGAACCCAATAATTCATTATCTATCAAATTTGACTGCGCGGTGGGGAATGGCGTTGGTGGCTTCAGCGATCGCTCTGTTTCTAAATTTGAAACCAATGACGATTGCCTTGAGGACACAGGCTATATTAAACACACTTCACGCTTGAAGATAGAATTCTTTCCTTGATTCTAGAGATTTAAAGCAATGTGTAGTCGCCTTTCGTTCCTAAGTTTGCTGCTCTTGGGTAGTATTGCACTCACCGTTTGCATAAAATCCTCCTCCAATTCGATCGCGTTAGGAGTTGAACCCGCTTGGAATCAGGCTGACACTCCCACCCCTAAACTAAAAACCCAGCCATCAACCATGCAATCTCGAAGTGGAAGCGATCGCAACTATCTACAGACGATTCAGGAAACGATGGGGATGATTTCTAATCCTCAGGCCCTTGCTCTCGCACAACAATATGGCTTGAATATTCTTAACCTTACTTGGGAAGACACGGGACGGTTCAAGAATTCGGCAGTGGGTCCCAATATCAGCGACATGACCATTCAGGTACAGCGACAAAATCCTGAGACAAAAGATTATTCCTTGCATTTAATGCCCGTCATTCGCTTCCCCAACTTTTCAGATAAAACCGCAGACGTGAAGTTGAATGAGCTATTCGTGAAAGTTGGCAATGAAAAGGGAAACGCGCTGAAAAAAGTTTCTCTCCGTGACGTTTTAGAAAATCCACGGCGCTACCTGAGTCAACCCAATTCTTGGAAAGGTCCACAAAAGTCTTTACTGGCACCCCGCGATACCCATGTGTTGGCGAGCGCTCAAGCCTGTTTTCTACCGATTCCTCAGGGAGGAACTGCACAATTCAATCCAGTCTTGTTTAACTACCAATCCTACGCCAAAAATCCTGCCGTGTTGACGATCCTGGCAACGCGGGAAGGAACCAGCATGACCGTCATTGATAATCAGCGAGATGGATTTGAGGCAGGACGCACTTGGGGACAACGCCTCTTTTTTAATAAAGATGGACAACGCGCAAGCTTGACTGGAAAGCGAGCGAGTGAGTTTCAGGAAAAATCTGGCGATCGCACTTCGGCTCCCCTTTCCTCAGCGGCTGCGGAGAAAAAAGGTCTGAACCTGGTGATGCTGATCCAGGTACCCCTCAAACAGAAAGAATCTCGTCGTGCAATGTTTGATTCTGCGCTAGAATTAGCTCCTCCTGTCTCACCTGCGGCAGGCAATTCCATGACGCAAAAACAATCGTCTAGTACAAGGAGGCTGAAGTTTAGCCACCCATTTTAGGCTGCTAACGCCTTTCCCTTATAAGTCCACTTAAAGGGTTTTGCCATAGTGCGGTTGAAGTAGTCGATAAACTCAAGAATTTGACATTT
>JAAURS010000090.1 GCA_012032135.1 Acaryochloridaceae cyanobacterium RU_4_10
TACTACTTTTACGCTTTCTTTCTCTTCACAACTAATCCTATTTCCCTCAATTTGGCAAAATTTTTAACTTCTGATATTTATCATGAATAATGCAGGTTAGATTATTCTGGCGGGTTTTTGGCATCACCATCGGCAATACATGGGGCAGACACCCATAAATCTCCACTAAATCCGACGCCCGACTCGACAGTACTAAGGAAATCGGCACCGTATAAATCACATCGCAGTGTAATCCTTTCAACTGTTCCGCGCGATCGATAAAAATCTCATCATGGTTGGTGCGGCCACCATCCTTCGGTACTAGCGTCACCTTCTCTAGCCCGTCTGCAATCACCACTAGCCGTTGTTTATCTTGGGGTAGCTTCAGCTTGGCATCCGCAATAAACGCATTCAGCGCATCCACCAACTTCTCAGTGTAGGGATTCAACAACTCCCGTAACTTTGCTCTTTGTGTTGGCTGAGTCCGAATACTAGACGTAATCTTGGCAAACTCCTTAATCCCAACCTCCGCCTTCGGATCCGCCAAGCTGACATCCATCAGCAACACATCCGCCAGCACCTGTCCCCGTTCCCGCAACCAACTCAACACAGGTATTGGGTTCGCCTCCTTTCACCTGTTCCAATAAATGGCGCGTACAGGCCAACAAAATATCCGTATACTCCACATCTTCAGGGTTAACATCCTGATCTTCTGCCGAGAAATAAACGACCGTACAACCCTTATTTTCTAAATCCTGCTTGAGCCGCAACAACTCCGTGGACTTACCGCCTCCGCGATGACCTGTATAGAGTTGACAAGTGGGCTTCTCAGAAAACCGAATGGTTTTGCCCAGTTCCACCAGAACATCACTGCCGCCGCGCACTGCCTTGCAATCCACATACAGCTTTGAATTGGCAGGCAAAGGAGCCGGATCGAAGGCGTTGTAAATCTCTTTCAGGATTGTCATTGTGGTTCCTTAATTCCTCCATGCTTGCCTGAAAATTCTACAGGTTTCCGGTGAAAGCGACACAAGAGGATTACAACATTTCAAGAGAAATGCGCTGACTGGGCGGTGGGAAAGCAACATCTAACGTTTCCAAATCGGCAGAACTAAGCTCAAGACCAAGAGCAGCATAGTTCTGCTCAATATGCTTGATACTGCTGGACTTGGGAATCACGATCGCATTCTCCTGATGCAACAGCCACGCGATCGCAATTTGAGCCGCCGTCACCCCCTTCTGCTGTGCGATCGTATGCAAAGCCTGATTTTTCAGCAAGCGTCCTTGTTCTACGGGGGAGTACGCCATCACCGGAATTCGATGTTGCCGACACCAGGGCAATAAATCCCACTCCACCCCGCGTCGCGATAAATTATACAGAACTTGGTTTGTTGCAATCGCCCCGCCATCCTTCAGGACAAAGGCTTCTTCCATATCATCCGTATCAAAATTACTCACCCCAAACTCGCGAATTTTGCCAGCTTGCTTGAGCGCTTGCAAAGCCTCCAATGTCTCCGAGAGCGGCACCGAACCCCGCCAATGCAGCAAATACAGGTCTAGGTAGTCCGTTTTCAGCCGCTTCAGACTGCGATCGCAAGCTGCGATAGTACCTTGGCGAGTTGCATTATGGGGATACACCTTACTCACCAGAAAAACCGAAGGGCGACAGTGGGCGATCGCTTCTGCAATGACAGTTTCTGCACCGCCCTCACCATACATTTCTGCTGTATCGATCAGGGTTATGCCTAAGTCAAGTCCGTGACGTAGGGCAGCAATTTCATTCTGGCGTTGGTGAGTAGATTCTCCCATTCGCCACGTTCCCATTCCTAAGACTGGAATGAGTTGGCCAGAGGGTAGTGCGATCGTTTTCATAGTGAACTATTTCAACCATCTGGATACCATAGAGCTTCAATCTGCTGGGCCACTGCGATCGCACTGTCTCTATCTGCACTTTCCAACAAAACCGTCACATGTCCTAGCTTTCGTCCTGGCTTCGCGTCTGCCTTGCCGTACCAATGGACCTTTGCATTTGGGAAATTTGCGAGACGTTGGCGTTTCTCAATATAGTCAGATTGTGCTGTTTCAAATCCTAGCAAATTGACCATCACCGCACCCGCAACTTTTAGCGCTGGATCGCCCAACGGCAGACCGCAGACGGCTCTCAAATGTTGCTCAAACTGGGACGTGGCACAAGCATCAATCGTTAAATGGCCAGAATTATGAGTGCGGGGCGCAATTTCATTCACAAATACCCGATCATCTGGGGTCAAAAATAATTCGATTCCCAAAATACCTACCGCATCCAGAGCCTCTAATAATTTTGTAGCTAGGGTTTCAATTTGAGTTTGAGTAGGGGAAGGTAAGGTGACAGGTGCGATCGCCCAACGGCAGACTTGTTGCTTTTGGTAGGTTTCTACTACCGGATATAGCGCGATCTCTCCCGTTGCAGAACGAGCCGCCATAATCGCGAGTTCGCGCTCAAAGGGGACGAATGCCTCCACCATAAAGCGTTGTGCAATATCTGTTGGATCGGATTCAAAGCGCTGCCAAAATTCCTGAAGTTCTACCTCATCGCGCAAGATGAACGTGCCCTGTCCATCGTACCCATGACGGCGAGATTTAATGACCAAGGGAAAGTCAAACCCTAATGCTTGCGGATTATCTTGAGGTGTAATTGCAGCAAACGCGGGTACGCTCAACCCCAGCGATCGCAGAAACTGTCTTTGCTCCAATTTATCTAATACTGCCGCAAGCACCGAAAGCCCCGGACGAAAGCAAACCCCTTGCGTTTCTAATTCCTTCAAGGCAGGGAGATCGACAAATTCATTTTCAAAGGTTATGACTTGGCAATGCTGGGCCAATCGAGCTGTCGCTTTGGCATCTGCGATCCTAGCCAAAATCACCTTCTTTTCTGACTGCATGTCCGGCGATCGGTTGATTACAGCAGGATCGTGGGCATTGGGCGTTTGGATCGCCATTTCTAAACCCAACCGCTGAGCTGCTTCCAGCATCATCCAAGCCAACTGCCCACCCCCGATTGCACCCACTTGATGAATGTCAGCGGCGGTGGGGCCTTGTATAACATTCATGTTCATTACTCCGGTCAAACGGTTTACCTTATTGCGCGCGTTTTAAGTTTCCGGCTGCAATCCAGCCCTCAATTCCCTTAGACTCTACTCGGATCTTCTCCCACTTTCCGTCATCGGATTTGCCGTTTACCACAACAGTGTCCTGAAACTGTAACTTGTCCACAGCCTTACCCGAAGCAGCGGGGGAGTCACGCAAAACCAACTCGCCTTGGTAAACTACCATAGCTGGATAGGTTCCGTCATCATTGGCGTGGACGTTAACAGTGTCAGTGTCTTTTTGACTTCAGGGAAAGAAGGTTTGGCCGGAGAACGGGACAGTTGTTCTAACACCAGAAAACTGAGACCTCCCACGCCAGCCCCAACAATCAAGAGGCCCAAGAGAACGCCAAGGGTATTAGGGACAACATTAGACCATCGCATGGGTAAATACTGTAGGTTAGTCGGGTTGTTCAAACTGACGCTGGATCCGCAAACTCAGTGTACTATGCCGAGACGCTAATCGGGCTTTGCCAGAGGCGGCCCACTCCTGCAAAAAGTTCACCCGATCTTGAGCGGTACGGGCAAGGGGAACAATTTGGCTAGCGGATTCTAGAATGTCGTCGCTGTTAAAGTCTCGGTTTTGACTGAAGCCAAGGTGCATGGCTTCAGTCAGGCTTTGTTCGATTTCGGCTCCAGAAAAGTCTGGGGTTTCATAGGCCAAGCGCTCTAGATCGTAAGCGGCAATGTTATGGGGACGCAGACGGCTGAGGTGAACGGCAAAAATAGCTTTGCGTTCTTCTGTGGTGGGAAGACCCACAAAAAAGATTTCATCAAAGCGACCTTTCCGCAGCAGTTCTGGGGGGAGCGCCTCAATATTGTTGGCAGTGGCCACCACAAAAACAGGGGATGTTTTTTCAGAAAGCCAGGTAATGAACGTCCCAAAGACCCGACTGGTGGTGCCTGAATCCCCTCGTCCATCGGCTCCGGCAAAGGCTTTATCAATTTCGTCAATCCAGAGAACGCAGGGAGCGAGCGCTTCTGCAAGCTGGATCATTTGGCGGGTGCGGGATTCAGATTCCCCCACCAAACCTGCAAACAAGCGACCCACATCCAAACGCAACAGGGGCAGATGCCAATGATGGGCGATCGCCTTGGCTGTCAGCGATTTTCCAGTCCCTTGAATCCCCACCAACATCAACCGCGCGGATGGGGCAAGCCGTACTGACGGGCTTGTTCTGAGAAGGCGCTGCCACGGAGAAGCAGCCAGTCCTTGAGGTTATCTAATCCACCAATATCGGCGATAGTTTCACTGGCGGGGTAAAAGTCTAGGATTTGGGTTTGGCGGATGGTCTGGCGTTTTTCTTCTAGGATCAGGTCTAAATCCTCTGCACCCAAGGAACCGTGAGTGGCGATCGCCTTAGCCAACACTCGCCGGATGCGTTCCATCGAAAGACCCTGACAACAGCGGGCAATTTCTTCTAAGGATTTGTGTTGAAGAGAGAGGCCCGTGGCCACCAGCATTCGTTCGATTTCAACTTGAATATCGGCCACGGTGGGCAGCAGAAAATCCACGACAGTCAAGACTTCACTGAGGTCATTGGGAATGGAGAGTTCTGTGGCCAGCAATACTAGGTTTTTGGGTTGAGATTTGAGGTTTCGAGCCAGGTTACGCAATTTCCGAGAAACGGAGACATCCTCTAAAAACCGATGAAAGTCCCGCAAGATAAAGATAGCAGGGGCATTGGCGGGGATTTTTTCAATCAGCTCTAGGGCTTGCAGCGGATTGCGTTGGGCAAATCCGGCATCGTTGGGGTTGCCCTGGTAACCATCCACAAAGTCCCAAATATAAATGGCGCGGTTGCCCTGACGTTTTGCAGATTCTGCGATCGCATTTTCCACGCGTTCTTCTTCCTGGGTTGGAATGTAGATCAGGGGATAACGGGCACGCAGGCAGAGATCGAATTCATGCTGAAAACTCATGGGATCCTGAAGCCAAATGATGGAAGGGCCTAAAAATAAGTTTAACGGTATGCCAACGATCTATAACTTTGCAAAAGTGGAGCGATCGCCTCAGCCTCTTTCTTTTATAGTTTCGTTTCTCAATATTCTGCTTTTTGTTCCCTCTTATGCTGCCACCCCCAGAGTCAAGTTTTTGTGTGAGTTGGCTGGAAGCAGATTTAAATTTAAGGCCAAAAATCAAGAAATACACCGATTAACAGGCCGATATCTGAGTGACCTTTCAAAAAGACAATTTCGGCTTAAGTTAAGCGTATTGAGGCTTATGCCGCAATGTAATTTTTGGAGAATGACTATGGTACTCAGCATCGATCGAAGCTATACGTCTCAAGCTGTTCTTGAAACACCATTCGTTAAAGTTGCTACATCCCTTAACCAACAAGACTTGTTGGACTTAGTTGAAGGAAAGTATATTGCCCTTCGGATTCGCAACTATTATCCCAAATGGCTGTGTGAAGAATTATGCACCAGACTGTTAGAAATCCCTGAATTTGCGCGTTATTTGAGAGCCCAGAACGTTGGCGTTCAACGAACTGGAATCACATTTTTTGAGACGAAGGGCGATCTCGATCTCCTCAATCACTACTACGCACAAGCGCAAAAGATGTGTGCCACCATTCGCAATGCTTGTTTTCCTTATCTGTCCCCTATTGATAAACTTCGTCTTGAGTTGGAAGAGGTTTGGAATGCAGGCGCTCGACTTGAAAATATTCACGAGCAAACCATGATGGTTGGCATTGTGAGGATGTTTGAGGATTGCTTTGAACTCCCACCCCATCAAGATGTGTTGGTTCGCGATATTGCCGATAGCCCCAGCACGGCATTGCTTTTGTCTCAGTTGTCTGCAAATGTTTACCTTCAAGAAGCTGGAGTAGGCGGAGAATTGGAGATTTGGGGGATCAAGCCGTCTTACGCAGAATTTCTCAACCTGTCTTGCGACGAACTGCACTTTGACCGCCGCAAACTCCCTGAGTCTAAAGTGCTTTATAAGCCCTGTGCGGGGGATCTGGTTCTGTTTGATTCGGGACGCGTTCATGCAGTTCGTCCAGCCCTGCAAGGTCCCAGAGTTTCGATGTCCTGCTTTGTGGGATATCGCGAGCAGAACTTACCGCTAACCTATTGGAGCTAGAGTTGACTTGAATAATGGGCCTACGTAGAGGTGGGGCATGGCTCAGCCTCTACGCAGTTTTTCAATAGATTGTGCAGAACAATTGGGGTGGGAGATGGCTTCTCCTGCTTTATTCCAATGTTGGGCAACAAGCATTTCTGCTGCTGCTCTATCTAAAGGTTTAGAGAAAAAGTATCCTTGGCCAAATTTACACTGGAGCATCCTCAGGATGGAAATTTGCTCCGCCGTCTCCACACCCTCTGCGATCGCATTAATCCCTAGGTTTTGAGTGAGTGTCATAATGGTTTGGACAATTTTCGACTTCTCTGCACCCCGTTCTAGACCATTGATAAAAGATTGGTCGATTTTGAGGAGATCTACTGGAAAATGATGCAAAGAACTTAAAGAAGAATAGCCAGTTCCAAAGTCATCCATATAGATTTCAATACCCAGATCCCTCAGTTGAAGCAGCATCTCAGCAGCAGACGCTGCATTTTCCATAATTGCGGTTTCGGTAATTTCCAGCTTTAAGCTGCATGGATTCAAACCAACGGACTGGAGAATAGAACTGATTTGCTCAATCAGATTGCGTTGTGAAAACTGTTTAGTAGAGAGATTAACACTAATGGTTAAGGAGGTCGCACCATATTTTAATTGCCATGAATGAAGCTGACGACAAGCCTCAGACAAAATCCAATACCCAATAGGAATAATCGCTCCCGTTTCTTCTGCAACCCCAATAAAGTCCAAAGGGTCCAGCAATCCACGGGTGGGATGCTGCCAGCGGATGAGGGCTTCAAATCCACCGATCTTGCCGCTTGCCAAACAAACAATGGGTTGAAAGTAAATTTCAAATTCCTGTCGTTCAATGGCGCGCCGCAGATCGTTTTCCAATTGCATTTGCCTGACCGCTGAGTCATGCATGGAGACATCAAAAATTTCATACCGGGCTTTCCCATAGGCTTTGGCACGATACATTGCAGTATCTGCATCCCGCAAAAAGTCTTCAGGTCGCTGGTAACCCGTTGTACTCAGGGTGATTCCAACACTCAGACTGATAAAAACTTCTTGACCGCTAAAGTTAAATGGCAAAGTTAGGGCTGTTTGAATTCGATCGGCAATATCAGTCGCGTCGCGGATGCCCTGGATATCGTTGAGTAAAATCGTAAATTCGTCTCCACCCAGTCTTGCAACCACGTCTTCATGGCGCATACAGGATTTGAGCCGAGATGCCGTTTCGATCAGCAATCGATCGCCAACCCCATGACCAAGGCTATCGTTAATGACCTTGAAACGATCTAGATCGATGAAAAGCACTGCAAATAGGCTGCTCGAACAGCGCTGCGCTTTGGCGATCGCAGCGCTTAACCGTTTCATAAACAGCGCCCGGTTGGGCAATCCCGTCAACCCATCGTGAAAGACATTGTGTCTCAGTTGAGCCTCTGACTTTTGACGTTTGACAATATTGAGCTTGAGATTTTGGACATTGCGTCGTAACTCCAATTGAGTTACCACTTGCTCGGCCAGAACACTGAGGGATTGTATTTGTTGGTAGCTTAATTCTCGCGGGACACGATCCAGGACGCATAACGTTCCTAGCGCCAAGCCATGGGGCGTTCTGAGAGGAGCCCCCGCATAAAAACGAATATTTGCTTCGCCCGTGACAAAAGGATTGTTAGCAAACCTTTCGTCCATCAAAGTATCTGGGATAACAAACACATCCGATTGCAGCACGGCATGGGCGCAAAATGTCATCTCACGAAGTTCTTCGGTGGACGTGAACCCAATTTTTGATTTGTACCATTGCCGCTGGAAATCGGTCAGACTAATCGCGGAGATGGGAGTTTGACAAATATAAGCAGCTAACTGGGTTAAATCGTCGAAGTGCTTTTCGGGTACAGTATCCAGAATGCGGTACTGATGGAGCAACTTCAAGCGCTTAATTTCTGTCTCCGGCTCCTGGAATTCCACTGTGAAGGTGACGTTGAAAGGCTACTTTGGAGTGTACCAAGTTAGTTTGCAAATCAGAACCGTGGATCCCTCAATTTTTATGCAAGATCCCTATTGTTGGGTTGAATCTTCTCTACAAGCCATTCATAAGGCCCACTGGTACCGACAGGTCAAATCAATTGCCTCTCAGTCTGGACCCATTATAGAACTGGAGGGCAGATCGGTCATCAATTTTGCCAGCAATGATTATCTTGGATTGGCAGGAGACGATCGCCTCAAACAAGCCGCGATCGCCGCGATCCAACAATATGGCACGGGCAGTACGGGATCTCGTCTCTTGAGCGGACACCGTCCCGTTCACGGGGAGTTAGAGAAGGCGAGTCGCGCAGTGGAAACAGACGGACGATGCGATCGTGTTTACTTCTGGCTATGCCGCCAATATCGGCACCATTGCAGCAGTGGCGGGACCCAAAGATACTCATTTTGGGGGATGAATACAACCATTCTAGTCTTAAAAGTGGGACTAAACTCAGTGGGGCAAAGAGTTTGGACTACGCTCACAACAACATGGTTCAACTGCGGCAGTTGCTAGAGCAATATCGCTCAGAGTATCGACGCTGTCTTGTTTTGACGGACAGCGTGTTCGGTATGGATGGAGATATTTGTTCCTTACCGCAGATTTTAGAATTGGCCGCAGAATTTAGCTGCATGGTGTTGGTAGATGAAGCCCACGGGACTGGGGTGCTAGGCCCCACAGGTGCGGGTTGTGTGGAACAGTTGGACTGTAGCGGAAAGCCCCTGATTCATATGGGGACTTTGAGTAAGGCGTTAGGGAGCCTGGGGGGATACATTGCAGGCTCGGCCTCGCTCATTGATTATTTACGCAATCGCGCGGCAAGCTGGATTTACACAACGGCTCTGTCTCCTGCCGATGCGGCAGCAGCATTGGCAGCCATCCGGGTGATTCAGTCCGAACCCGAACGAAGACAGCAATTATGGGATCGGGTGGCACAATTACAGACTCAACTGAATTTGACGTTGGGCGATCGCAATACCATTCAGGTACTTCCCTCTCAAGCCTCCATTATTTGCGTCCAGCTAGCAAACCCTGAAACGGCGCTCCACCTGAGCAAAGTCCTGTTAGACCAAGGGATTTATGCGCCTGCGATCCGTCCGCCCACCGTACCCACCAGCCGAATTCGTATTTCTTTGATGGCAACCCACACCCCCGAACAGGTGGAGAAGTTGGTTGCGGCGATCGCCCCAGCAACCCTCCCATAAAGCTTAGTTATTGCGATCGGAAAACAATCCCAGAATCGGTCCCAAAATTGCGCCAAAAATAAATCCACCCGCATGCGCCCAATAGGCAACACCACCGCTCTGCATTCCTACATTCGCGGGCACATTGAGACTGGCAACGCTATAAAACGCCTGTTGCACAAACCAAAATCCTAAAAAGAAAATGGCAGGAACCCGAAAGGTCCACATAAAAAAGCCTAGGGGAATTAACGTCAGAACCTCAGCCCTAGGAAAACGCAGAATATAAGCGCCCATCACCCCTGCGATCGCCCCGCTGGCCCCCAAGGACGGAATCACCGAACCAGAACTAAAAAACCACTGTGCCAACCCAGCCAAAACTCCACAGGCCAAGTAAAAGATTAAAAACCGAACGTGACCGAGTTTATCTTCAACATTGTTACCAAAAATCCATAGAAACAGCATATTTCCAGCAACATGAAGAAGCCCAGCATGAAGAAACTGAGATGTAATCAATGTAATCCAAGCTGGAAATGGAAGTCCCGTGGGTTCTCCCAAAAAATACGCCGATAATTCACGGGGTATCACCGCCCACACTCGGAAAAAGCCTCCAAGTCTGGCCCCAAACTCAGTTCGTAGACAAAAACAACGATGTTGATGACCAGAATTGCGTAAGTAACAACGGGCACAATCCGAGTGGGATTATCATCACGAAGTGGGACCACAGGCGCACATCTTTAAATTTACAAAAAGTCTAAACCCAGATTATCCTTAATCCTCTGTTTTGAGGGTCTAACTTTGGGAGAGTTCTTGGCGAATCCGCATCAAAATTTGACCCAATTGATTTTGGCCCCTCCCATCTGCCCCACATCCCCAGTAATCATCTGTAGGAGAGTTTTCAACAATCGGTTCGTTCCCCGTATTCAGCAATCGAATCTTTAATTCGTCATGACTCAAGAATTTGGTTAAGACGGCGGTGTACATGACGTTAATTTTGACCTGTTCCCAATCCGAGCGCACTTTATGACGCGGATCCCGCCCGAGCGCAGCAGCGAGTTCTGGGCTAGCGGCAGCTCGAATGATGGGGCAGAGGTATTGAAAGGAGGTCCCTACAAATTTTTGAGCTTGATAGTAATGCTCTGAGGTTGGCCAAGTGAATCCTTCTAGGTCGATGGCATGGGGCGAAAAATTGGAGAAACATCCATAGGGCTCACAGACCTTGTAGAAAAGAATGGTCATCCTCACCCATGCAAAATACGCCAATTTCTATGATGGCAGTAAATCTGAGGGAATTGACATTCTCTACTTTTTAAGATTTCGGAGGTGCCTTTTTCACGGGGTTATTTTTGAAATAGGCCTCAAAAACCTGAAGTGCGATCGGCCCACAGGTCCGGCCACCGCCACCCCCAGAATTTTCGGCAAAGGCCACCACCACAAGTTCTGGCTTATCAAAGGGCGCAAATCCACCAAACCAAGTATGGGAACGCCGAGGCGGGTCTTCTCCGGTTCCACTTTTTCCAGCCACAGGAGGAATCGTCGGGACATTGAGGGCGGTACTGGTTCCGGCTTGCACCACCGCACGCATTCCAGTCCGAAGCATTTGTAGGGTCGGTGCTTTAATGTTCAAAGACTCCGGTTTGTATTGAGCATCCAGAGGAGCAGATTCTTTTAAGTGGGGCTTGACCCGATATCCCCCATTGGCAGGAACAGCAAATACCACAGCAGATTGAAGGGGACTGACCTGCACAGCTCCCTGCCCAATGGACACCATGACGGAGTCCGCTGGATACCAGCTATCCTGCCAAACTTTCTTTTTCCAATCAGGATTGGGTAAAAACCCTTCATCTTCGCCCGGTATCTCAATCCCTGTTTTTTGCTCCAAACCATAACGATGCGCCCAGTCCAACAGGATTTTAGGGCCAACGCCAACACCCACCTGGCCAAAAAAGGTATTGCTGCTCCACTGGAGTGCAGTGACAAATCCAATTTGGCCAAAGCCTGCTCCATTCCAATCCCCAACACCATGAATAGAGGGAAACGTCATTAAAACGCTACTGGGCGGAAATTTCCCAGATTCCATGCCAGCAGTTGCAGTAATGATTTTGAAGGTACTGGCAGGGGGAAACCCTTGAATGGCACGATTCACAAAGGGAAACGATCGCTTCTGGAGATCCTGCCACTGCCCCTCAGTCATATTTTTAGAAAACCAGTTGGGGTCGAAGCCGGGATGACTCACCATCGCTCGGACCGCTCCGTCCCTTGGGTCTAAGGCAACAACGGCACCTGGGCGATCGCCCAACGCTTTTTCGGCGGCCTTCTGCACGTCTAGATCGATGGTGAGCGTAATATCTTTACCTGGGAGAGAGGGTTTTTGACCCAAAATCCTAACAATCCGACCGCTACCATCCACCTCAACCTGCTGACCGCCCCAGGTGCCTCTTAAATCGTTCTCATAGGCAGCCTCAATCCCCATCTTTCCAATCACATCGCCCAATCGATAGCCCTGTTCTTTGCGTTTCTCTAATTCCTCTCCCGTAATTTCGCCAATGTATCCTAACGTCTGTGCGCCTAGTTCTCCATTGGGATAGACACGCGTTGCCTCATTATCCACTTCCACCCCAATCAGTTCGCTGCGGTGTTCTTCTAGGGCAACAATTTCAGCAAAGCTGATCCCACGGGCTATCCGCAGCAAGGAAGGAGAATTTGGACCCGCTTGTTTGACCTTCTCTTGGATCTGTTTGGCTGGAATTTTCAGAATGGTTGATAGCGTTTGGACGGACTGGGGCCACTGAGGCTTGGTTTGGGCCAGAGGCCAAATAAAAACAGAGTATGAAAACTGACTGCTGGCTAAAATACGACCTTTGCGATCGAAAATTTTGCCACGTTCTGGGCGCTTGGGAATGAGTTGAATCCGGTTTTCATCGGCCAGTTCGCGATTGCGCGGACCTTGAACGACCTGCAAAAAAAATAACCGAGCGGGAATCAACCCAAACAATATCAAACTAATGAGTCCCACCAACACCGCACTTCGAGGTCCTTGCCCAATCGCTTGGTTAGAGATACGGCGGCTTGAGCGTTGAATATTCCGAGGTTGCAGCAAACTCATGAGAAAAGAGCAAAAGTCAAAAATGGCCAGTGTTCAACACTCTAATCTGACAACGCAGTTCTCGCCAAGGGTCAAGGAGCGTTTCACAATTTAGTGGAAACTCTGCACATAAACATATGCCATTTCTGAGATGAAGTGATAAGCTTACCTACATCTTATAGATTTAGGTTTTGGACGGGCGATGGAGCAATTCATTCAAATCAAACGTAGCCCGTTTGTTCTCGGTTGTTTGGAGGCATCCTAATGACTGGAACATTGGCTAAAAGTCTTTAAGACTTGCGTTCAATTTAAAAACCTCGACCGTCCTGTGAGGAGTGACTACGTCATGGTGGTGTCATCAGATTCTTTCTTAAAATCTCTTATTTCAAAAAGTCCGCTCGAGCAATCAGGTTGCGAAGTCATAAACACCCATCAGCCCCATCGTCTGTTTGGGACTGATGGGATTCGTGGGAAAGTGGGGCAACTGCTTACGCCCGCGTTAGCAATGCAGGTTGGGTTTTGGGCTGGCAAGGTGCTGACTCAATCTGCACAATGCCAAACGGGTCTATTTATTATGGGCCAAGATTCGCGGTGTTCTAGCGATATGCTGGCAATGTCTCTGTCAGCAGGACTGACGGCTGCAGGGCTAGAAATTTGGAATGTGGGTTTGTGTCCCACCCCTACGGTGGCCTATCTCACCCACACCACAGATGCGCTGGGTGGGGTGATGATTTCAGCCAGTCACAATCCACCTCAAGACAATGGAATTAAGTTTTTGGGACCGATGGGTCAAAGTTAGACTTGGCTGTACAACAAGAAATTGAAACGGCTATCCATCACAATTCGATTGAGGATGTAACGGGACAAACTTGGGGCCGCCATATTGCCCGACCAGAATTGACACAAGCCTACTTGAAGTCTTTACAAATTCCTTTTGGGCCAGACCTCAATTTACAGGGAATGCGTATTGTGTTGGATCTAGCTTGGGGTGCGGCGACGCAACTCGGACCAGAACTCTTTCAGCTCATGGGTGCTGAGGTCATCTGTTTGCACGATCGACCGGATGGAAAACGGATCAATGTTAACTGTGGCTCTACCCATTTAGCCTCGCTTCAAGCAGCCGTTCAACTCCACGACGCAGATCTTGGGTTTGCCTTTGATGGCGATGCCGATCGAGTACTGGCGGTAGACTGTCAGGGACGCACGGTAGATGGAGATTATATTCTTTATCTTTGGGGCCACCATCTCAAACAGGCGCAGCAGTTGCCCGGTGATGTAATTGTGGCAACGGTAATGTCTAATCTTGGTTTTGAGAGGGCTTGGGAAAAACAAGGTGGCACGTTAATCCGCGCTGCGGTGGGCGATCAGTATGTCCATGCGGAAATGCTCCAAAACAATGCAGTGTTGGGCGGTGAGCAGTCGGGTCACATTCTCTGCCGCCATTACGGGATTGGTGGGGATGGTCTTCAGACAGCACTTCATATTTCGGCCATTGTTAAGCAATCTGGCATGAAATTGCGAGATCTGGTGGATGATAGTTTCCAAACCTATCCTCAAGTGTTGCGGAATATCCGAGTGGAAGACCGCGATCGCCGTTGTAATTGGCAAAGTTGTGTGCCGCTCCAGAGTGCGATCGCCAAGGCTGAAGCGGATATGGGCGATCGAGGTCGCATTTTAGTACGGGCGTCAGGCACCGAGCCTTTGATCCGAGTCATGGTTGAGGCAGCAGATTCCGATCTCGTGAATCACTGGTGCAGCTATCTATCTAAAACCGTTGAGAAACATCTCGCAAACTGACAAAAAAGCCCGAAATTTCCTTCTAAACAAACAAGAGGTTGTTGTCAAAACGACCTCTTGTTTTTGGCTTTTTTAAACAAAATCTTAAGCAGATTTTTAAGTATTCCCCCCTTCTTATGAGACAAATTCAAAACATTTATCCCTACCATAGAGAGATAAGTTGCCCCAGTCATTTGCATGCGAGGATTTAGTGGACACTCTTCAAGAACAACTCACCGCCGTCAACGCCAAAATTGAGGCGATGCATCAGAAAATTGAAGTGATTAGCACGCAAATTGCTGAGCTACTGACCTCAACTCGTTTGGGTTCTGAATCTCAACCCAACGGTCATATCTCTTCTATTTCGGCCCCTATTAGTTCTGCTCCTGTCACCACACACCGCGATGTGCTGGAGGAAGAGGACCATATGGCCCTGAATGAGGCGAGAGGTAAGTCAATGAGCCAAGAGCTTCAGATGCAGCGTCTTATGGCTCAATTGACAGCCGCTTATAACCGAATTGCAGCTTTAGAAGAACAGTTGTTGGCGCAACGGATACACTAACCGGATTTGAATGCTGAAGCTTGTTTGACAAGTCCTCAGATAATATGCACAATAGAGATCGCCCTGCATAGGGGACTGTAGTTCAATTGGTTAGAGCACCGCCCTGTCACGGCGGAAGTTGCGGGTTCGAGCCCCGTCAGTCCCGTTCAATGAAGCAAAAGCCTTTAAGTAAATCGCTTAATCCTAAATTCTCTGGGAT
>JAAURS010000431.1 GCA_012032135.1 Acaryochloridaceae cyanobacterium RU_4_10
AATACTCACAGGACCGACATTCTGGGTATAGAGCGGAATTACACGATCGCCCACTTTCACGGGACTTTACCTCCGGCCCCACTTCTACCACAACCCCCGCCCCTTCATGGCCCAAAATGGTGGGAAACAGCCCTTCTGGATCTGCACCGGATAAAGTGAACGCATCCGTGTGACAAACCCCTGTGGCTTTAATCTCAATCAATACTTCCCCAGCCCTAGGTCCTTCAAGCTGAACCGTTTCGATGACAAGGGGTTGTCCGGCTTCTAGGGCGATCGCAGCTTTGACATCCATAACCTATGACTCCTAAGGGTTATCGTGTGGCAGGGTGACCATCAATTGTGGGCCAGAGACGTTCTAGGCGATCGCGCCAAGCCGCTAGGGTTGCATTTCTCACGTCGGCAGAAGCATTTAAGTCGCCCATCACGCCTTCTTGGTAAAACCGATCCAGATTTTGCAGGGTTGCGGTTAAAGACATGCCTTGCTGCTTCGCCGCGCCAATAATAATAGAAATTTGTTGATCCACATAGCGATTGAACGAATCGCTTAACCCTCGCTCCTGAAGGCCAATCAAACAGGCGATCGCAGCTCTAAAGTCTTCCTCCGTCAGGGTTTTCAATCGATGCTGGAACACAACCCACAATACGTCTTCATAGAGACTGTAACGGGCTTCCCCTGTTTCCTCAAAATTGTTCTCCAAGAGTTCGCGCCAAAAGGGTTCGGCATCGGCGACGGACGCAATGGGGATCATCATCCGAACCCAGGACTTCTCTTCTGATAACAACACCAAAGACGGTAGGTGGCAATGTTTTCAATCTGCCAGATTCCTGGCTCAATCGTTTGTAAGCGCTCCTCATAAAGGGAGGTGAGTATCGGGGTAATCTCCTGCTCTAGCATGTGTATTAGTTACCTAAGTGCGATCGCAAACGACTTCTTTCATATTCTGCACTGATTTCAGTCAATTTAGCCCACATTTAGGCTAAATTTGTGGCAAACTTCAGCGCGGACAAACGTGATGTCCACTTCCGCCTTAAAAGGACTTTAGCCCCAAGATTGACCGTTTATTTTGCAAATTTTTAGACTGTATGACACAGGAGCCATGATTAAAGGTAAAACTAATAAGGGCATTATTTCCTTAACGACTCTTCTTTTATCCATTCCTTGCAAGCCGCGTTGTACCAAATTCAACAATGACCACAACTTACGAGTTGCCCGTAGACGAAATCGCCAGCGGTTTCCATGCCCTCTCCGATCCCATCCGAATCAAGGTTTTAGAGTTACTCCAACAACAGGAGCTGTGTGTTGGCGGACTCTGTGAAGCACTTGAGACCAGCCAATCCAAATTATCCTTTCACTTAAAAGTGCTCAAGGATGCAGAACTGGTCCATTCCAGACATGAAGGACGCTGGATCTATTACAGCTTAAACATTATGCAGTTCATCCGGCTAGAACGATACCTGGCAGACTATCGAAGATTGAGTCTCATGTGTCCGCCTACCACATTGCATCACGCTTCAGCCCACAACTGACTTAGAAGCGCTCTTCATCCAAGAATGCAAAGACAAACACACAAAAACCAAAGGCAAACACTAAAGGCATAGGAGAGAGGGTTAAAACGGTCCGCACAACGGCCAACAAACTCACGCCGATGACAGCTAAGATTAACAACCTAAAAGGAATAGAGATTTTGCGTGTGCGGTAAAACCCCTCTAAGGCATAGGTTGGGATCGGGACGGGAATAACGGATCCGGGTGGAAAAGCCCAAAACTGGCACTGTTCTACAAATAAATCAGTCCAGTCATGTTCTCGACACCACTGCTGAAGATATTGGTAAAAAGACCTGGACATTTTTTAAGGTACTCTTAAAAATGGTTAAAACGATTCAGCGAGACTAAAACACCATTATTGGGTTCAATTCTCGTGCCAAAAGGTACTAGAAAGGGTTTGACGCGGTTGTAGAGTGATTTGAAATCACCTGATGAACTGCGGCAAACAGGCTTTAGCAAGACAGAAAAATAAATTTTGACAAGAGGAAAATAGTTCCCACCAAGGTGGCTCAAAAATTTGATGCACCAATGGCGTGCCTGCCTTGGCCCCAAACAACTCTTGTACTTTATTCTGCGAGAGAATATTTTTCTGCACTACTAAGCTATCAAAACTCAGGCTGGATGTTAAATTCAACAATAAAACTTAAATTTCAAAACTGAAAGCAGACTTGCAAATCCACGCTTTCGGTTTTTGCTGAGTTTTAGTCCAAAACTTGTTGCGATAAAACTTAACCTTTAATCCAACCTGCACTGAGGATCACCGTCAGACCCATGAAGAGAACGGTTAGAATCCACGTCACTCGATTGAGGGTTGTTTCTGCGCTTTTAGTACTGGTAAAAAGTTGCGCTTGACCGCCAATGGCACCTAGGCCATCTCCTTTTGGACTGTGAAGCAAAACCAGAACGATGAGCCCGAACCCAGAAAATGCCCAAATACCTTGAAGAACTTGACCGATCATGCCACCTACTCAAATCATACTTCCACATTAACAGATGGATTGGCCAAAGATATCGTATCGATCGTTCCTACAACCGAATTCTCACAGGACTTTTGTTTTGTCGAATTTCTATGCCAGAGGCTTGGATTAAAGATTTTCCCGTCATTTCTAAAGGTTGTGGCAACTGCAAAATCTCTAGAATCGTCGGTGCAATATCTGCCAGACACCCATCGGTTGTGAGTTGGACTTCTGTTCCATGACCGGGAATCTTGCATTTTTCCCCTTCCACTAAGATGAAGGGTACGGGATTGGTTGTATGGGCGGTCCAGGGATTGCCAGACTCATCCCACATCAGTTCGGCATTGCCGTGGTCGGCTGTAATCAGAGTGGTACCGCCCACGCGGACGACCTGCTCTAGCAATTGCCCCAAACAGCGATCGACCGTTTCAACGGCTTCTACCGTGGCTTCCATATTTCCCGTATGACCCACCATGTCAGTGTTGGCATAATTAATCACAATGAGGGAATAGACTTGTTTGCGAATCGCCTCAATGGCTGTAGATGTTACAGCCTCCGCAGACATGGCTGGCGCTTTATCATAGGTGGGGACCATTGGGCTTGGTACCAGCGATCGATCTTCTCCCTTAGGGGATCTTCCATACCGCCATTAAAGAATAAGTGACATGGGCATACGTTCT
>JAAURS010000091.1 GCA_012032135.1 Acaryochloridaceae cyanobacterium RU_4_10
AAAAGTACGATCTCGCGAGAACTCAGACGAAACAGTATTGACGCAAAGCTCTATTTACCAGATACAGCACACAGCAAGATGCAAACCCGTCGAGCACAATCCAAACAACCATTCATGAGCATCCGTGAATCGACCATCACCGAGGTCAAACAACGCCTCCAGCAGTATCACAGTCCCCAACAATTATCGGGGAGGATGAAACGCGAAGGTCTTGATAGCGTGAGTCATGAAACGATTTATCAAATGATTTATGCCAATCATCAAGGACTCGGACCCTATCAGCAGTATCTCAGACAAGAGCAAAACAAGCGCAGACGGCGTAAAGGAACCAACTCCCAACGTGGAGGCATTCCAGGTCGGGTTGGGATTGAGCATCGACCTGCCGTTGCAGACTTGAAGACAGAGATAGGGCATTGGGAAAGCGATACCGTCATTGGGGGGGGGCACATTGGAGCGATCGTCACCCATGTGGATAAAGCGTCCAAGTTTTTACTCGCAGGGCTAGCCAAGAACAAGACCGTACAACAAATCAATCAGGTCACCCTTGGGTTATTTGAGCAAATTGGCAGCACATTTCGCAAAACAATGACCTTTGATAATGGCAAAGAATTCAGTGGACATCAGACACTCGCTGAGATCTTGGGAATATCTTGCTTCTTCGCTAATCCATATCATTCTTGGGAGCGAGGCTTAAATGAGCATACCAATGGGTTACTCAGACAGTTCTTTCCCAAAGGGACGAACTTCAAAACTGTGAAGCCAGAAGCGTTAAAAAATGCAGTGGACTTAATCAATCACAGACCGAGAAAATCCCTTGACTATCGAACGCCTTACGAAGTATTTTGTTCTCATCCATCAGCACCTGTTGCACTTCAGATTTGAATTGGCGCTTGAATAATTTTATTGTTTTATAAGGATTCGCCGAGAGATTATCTGAAATCTCCTTTTTGTCAACAGAAAAATCAATTTTATTGAAATTTAGTTCCTTATCTTTAATATCCTTTACTATTCTCCAATGAACAAAATTATGTGGAATATCAGCATCCTTTAAGCGAGAGTTCAATTCATTTGCATACTCGAAAGCTATATCTTGGAGGAATGCTTCTAGATAAGTACAAATTGTTATCAAGTAAGACTTAATAAAAAAATTGATATTTTCAGAAAACAGATCATCGTTATCGCCTAGAACTCTCTTTTCTGAAGACTCAATAATTACTTTAAGTGAGTCATACATGCCTTCATAACGTTGAAAAAAAGTTTCACTATTCATGAAATTGCTTTGCCCATATGTTTAGCCCAAAGGGTACGTCTCTTTAATATCGAAGATTTTTTTTGCAATCCGCCTGACAGTGTTTTTTTGAATTCTTCTGAATTGCAAAGTTCATTAAAAGCGTCTCTAAGTTTCTGTGCATTAGTAGTTACTTTATTTTCATCCAAGAGACCTATCGTTGGCATCAATAAATCATAATAGACAAGCCCTTGTTTTTTCCTGTTTTTTGTAGAGTTGGTAAAAACGTCATGTCCAAAAACTGAAACGCAGTTTTTTATAGCAAATTGAAATTTATTTCGCAATAATCTTATGCCTCTCTCTTCTAGGTTGCTATTTTTATCCATATATATATCTAAATACGGGCCAAGTTTGTCGTTGTAATTTTCTAGGTTAATATCATCTGAAAAAGCTAAAAATCTTAGAACTTGTTCTTCGCTTTCGCGGCTGATTTTTGTTTCTTTTGCATCTTTGTCTAATTTATCTTTAGCCAAACCAAAATTTGCTATTATTTCTGTCTGTCCCAATTCCACCAATAATTTATCTAAACTACCGGGATAAAGAGCATGTCTTATTTCTTGATCGGATACTGCTACTGCTCCTTGATTTAATCTAGAAAATATTTCTCTAATTAATTGTTTTGGATTTTCCTTGCGAAGGACAATACACCTGATGGTCGTTGATTCTAGCTCAGTCTTATACTCCTCAAGCTCAGAAAATTTTTTCCCTTCTAATTCTTTAAATGTAGTCAAGCCTTCGAGTGCAAACTCATCATCAAAAAATTTTTTAATTGTGGTTAGACGTTGAACTCCATCAATGACCAAATGTCTTCCATTTTCATCTTCAGCAAAATAACAAGAAGGAAGTGGAATTCTCATTAGACATGATTCAATAAATTTAGAGGCTCGCTCCCATCCTTCTTTGTCCCATTTGTATTTTCTTTGAAAGTCAGGATCAAGTATGGTTTTTGGAGGATCAGCTTTGATACGTAATACAAGTGTCTCAAAAGGGTAATCTATTGGATACAAATTAAGAGTTTTTTCTTCTTTCTTTTCGTTCATTGGTAATTCCTTTTGATTGTCCTACAACCCAATATAAGGAGCACTCTTAGCAGTCATTCAGGTTTAGTTGAGAAACAAAATCCAATCTTAAACATGCTCATTTTATAGGTTCGTGGTTGTATTTTCCCAACTAAAATGGTTGAGGAACATCAAGCTGTTTACAAATTCTTACTGCCGTAAAATCTACAATCTCTCTGTGACGCGGTATAGAAGTACGACGGTTATTGGTTGGGTTTTCCCAAATAGAATGCTCTCCGCCTTCACGCAATAACTGACAGCCATACTGACTCAGATGACGAAGTAAATCCCGACGTTTCATGATGCTGCGAGATCTGGGAGAACCTGAATGCGAGAAGCCGCAGAAAGAATCAAGTGAATCGGTTCTTCTAAATCTGCTTCAGGATCGGTAATAGATGCATCGGGCTTGGGTAAAGATTCACCCCTAGAAAGATTAACTTCCGCCATGTCCACCAGTGCATTAGCCAGAGAACGTCGGGTTTTATTCAAGTCTTCCGCAAACGAAATTGTACCTGGAAAGTCAAGCACTTCTCCGTGCACCCCTTCCTCAAGAAACTTGTACATTGCTTTATAGGTCAACATTTCGGCTCCCCAGAGGTTCGTTCAAAAAACTTGAGAAATTCTCAAGATCGACGAGAATTGATAACACAATTTTGCCATACTTGACAGACTCTAGCGATTTTGACGGGTTTTGAATATACATTTGGTCTGTATGAGATTATGTTTAATGAGGCAAAGGGATCCATCTCGAGTGTAATTTGCTCCCAAAAGACTCAAAATTTACAAACTCATGGGAAACCGCACCCATAAACCCAAACAACATCCTTGAATTTTGAGAGAATAAGCGATATCTCCTGGCTTAATCCTTACCCCAACGCAGATGATGAACGATCGCCCCCAATCTCCGCGACCTAACACCCCCCAAACCCTGCTCCACGCCTTACAGGGAAGCGTGTTACTTTCCGCGCTGATTCTGAGCGCAGGTCTGACAACAGCTCAAACCACAAAACCCTCCAGCCTCCCCCAGCCCGCTACCCTCACCGCACGCCCCGATCGCCAAGAAATACAAGATCTCCTCAAACAAATCCAACGGGAACGGGAAATCCAAAGCCAGGTTAAAACAGAAGCCGATCGCCAATTCAAACAAACCACTTTCCTGTTCACCGTATTTTTAGCCGTCCTAGGCTTAATTCTGGCTGCTGCGATCGCCATGTTGTGGCTCCTGCGTCGGGCCTCATTCGCGAAGTGACGGAAGTGGTCCAGTCTCATCTCAAAGAAGTGAGCGACCTCAAAGGGAAAGTCACTCAAGCCAGCGATCGCGTCGATCTCTTACTCCAACAAACCGACGAACTCAAAACGGACCTCTCCAACAACGCCGTGGACTTTCACAACCACGCCCTCCACCAACAAGACGCGATCGCCCAGCTCGTCAATGATTTGGCCGCAAACAACAGCAACATCTCAAAGAAGCTAGACTCGAACTTGACAAAACCCAACAGGCCCTCGGTCACCTGGAAAGCGAATACGCCCATCAGGTCCAACGCCTCACCCAAGACCTCAACCAAAAACATGAAGACGTCTTTGGCCAACTCCAAGCCCTCCAGTCCAATTTTGGCACCCGCCTCACCGGACTCGATACCGAGGCCCAAGCCGAATCCCAACGCATTCTCAGACAACTCCACCAACGCGAAGAAGGCTTCGCCGCCCAACTCTCCCAACTCCAAGACGCCGCCCAACAACACCGCGATCGCATTTTCCAAGGACTAGAAACGCTCAGCGCTGAATTCAAGCCCCAACTCAACACGCTTAAATCAGAAGTCGTCGCCCAGAAAGATTTTCTATTGCAGGAATGTACCACCGCCAAATCTGAGTACGTCACCCAACTGGTCACCCTGCAAGACTCTGCCAAATCTCAATGGAACACCATCTTCAATACCCTCAAACAACTGGAAGCGGACTTTTCCCCCCAACTCTCTTTCCTGGAAACCCAAATTAAAATCAAAGCCGAAGGCGTCCAAAGCCAAGTGATTGAAAACCTCAAACGCATCGGCTCAGATTTATCCAGCCAACTCACCACCCTCCAGGGCCAACTCACCGCAGAAGCCCAGCAGCAACTCCAACAAATCCAATCCGCCCAAGTCGTCTTTCAGCAAGATATCCAAGGTCTGCGATCGAATCTAGCCTCAGAAACCCAACAAGTTAAAGCCGCCCAAGCCGATTTCCAACAAACCGTTCAATCCCTTAAATCCTCTTTAGCGGGAGTCAGAGATCAAAGCTTGGCTCAAGTCAAAGCTATCGAGCTAGAATCCGCTACCGCCCTCACTCAATGGCAAACCGATCTCCAAGCCCGTCAAGCGCAAACCTTCCAGGAATTGAGCGGGTTTAGCCAACAGATTTCAGAGCGCGTTCGAGCTTTAGAATCCGATATCGACGATCGCAAAACCAAAACTCAAGGCGAACTCCAGCAGATTGCCTCAGACGTGGTCTCGCAGTTGTCAAATCTCAAAGCCTCTGTCCAAGCCCTGCAACAAGAAACCCAACAGTCTCTCCAAACCACCCAATCGGTCACCACCCAAAAACTCTCCGCCCTAGAAACCGAAGCGCAAACTGAAAAAGCGCAAATTCTAGAACGTCTGGCTTCGCTCACGCCCAGTGCGATCGCATCCTCTGCCGTTCAAGACCTCACCGCTCAAATTCAAACCCTCACCGATACCTTAAATCGACTCCAGACCAATCATCCCAAGCTGTTTGCAGATATTTCAGACTACGTCACCCAAGCCGAATCCTTCCGCACCGCAGGACAACTAGAAGCAGCACTCCAATCCTTTGATGCCGCCTTAGAATTACAACCAGAGAATGCCGACCTCTGGGTGCAAAAAGCCTCGACCCTAAGCGAAGCCAAACGCCACGAAGATGCCGTGACCGCTCTCAATAAAGTACTGGATCTAAGGCCAGACGATCCAGACATCTGGTATCAACGCGGTCAATACTTAAAAGAACTCAAACGCTACGATGGTGCCCTCTCCGCCTTTAACCGCGTCGTCAAAATCCGGCCTGATGACGCTAAAGTCTGGCTCAATCGCGGACTCATGCTAGAACGCCTCAAGCGCAATGAAGACGCAATGGACTCCTACGAAAAAGCCCTAGAAATCAACCCAGACTATCCAGAAGCTCTAGTCAATCGTGGAGCCATTTTAGGGATGCTCCAGCGTCATGAAGATGCCCTAGCCGCCTTTGATAAAGCCGTTCAAATCGAACCCCAAGATACGGTTGCGTGGATGAATCGGGGGTTGGCCCAGGAAGTTTTAGACAAATACGACGAAGCATTTCAGTCCTTTGACAAAGTGGTTCAGCTCAATCCTGACTCCCATAAAGCCTGGAGCCATCGCGGGTATGCCCTGGTTAAATTAGAACGATATCCAGAGGCCATGACCAGCCTTGAAACAGCCGAACAACTCAACCCTAAATATGCCAATACGTTTTATAGCAAAGCCGTCTGTCACATTCGCAACGGTCAAGTAGACCAAGGCTTAGAACACCTAGAACAGGCCGTAGAACTCAACCCGCGCTACCGAGAAAATGCGCGTTCCGATCCTGACTTTTACGATCTATGGGAAGACGAATGGTTTCGCGACATCATTCAGCAGTAACTAAGATTCCTGCGGCGGTGGATAATTCAGATTAGCCTGCAACGCAGCAATTTCATCTCGATGAGCGATCGCCCTCAACCGCGTGGGATAGCCTGAATCGCCAGATTTAATCGAAAGCTTTACCTGTTCGGTCCGCTGAGACTTGTGATAGTAAAACCACCCTGCCAAAGGAGCGACAACAACGCTCCAAAGACCGCTATATCCAAGCTGGGGAAACTGAACGGCTAAAACAAGCCCAAAACAGAGGGCTCCTACAGCGGCCAGAATCGATAAAAAGATAGCTAATCCCAAACTAGCCCTCACCAACCCCGCAAACACAACTTGATTTCGATCGCGGTCTACACTTTCCAATCGATACGCTCGCCCCTCTAAATATTGCGTCACCTCTTGCAAAACTTGTTTGTCCGGTTGGCTTAACGTCCAAGTGGCCGTCTCAATGCGGGCTTTTGTTGAGGCTCGAATAAAGAAAAATAAGCCAATTGTAATCAATAGAGTCAAAAAGAAGGTTGAAGGTAAAACCAGGGAATCTATCATTATCGATCGGTGGAAACTGTTAAAAATTTGGGATAACTATATTAGAAATTTCAGGGATGACAACCGTCAGAACAATGAAAGACGTTTGAGCGGAAAACCATCTGTTCTTCTCTAGCTTAGCAACAGATTGTAAAAGAATTTCATTAACTGAGTGCTAACCCTTGACTTTTGGGAAGGATATAGATAAGAGCATTTCTGCCTGAACTCAACGGAGCTAACCCAAAATTGGCCATGCCCAAAACAACAGAACCCCTCAACCAAACGTTTGACAAGACCGATACCCTTGAGTCCGGTTCATTCCATCTAAATGTTGCGAATGTCGCGATGGATGATGATGTCATTGACCCATTTGATGATGAAATATTGGATTTCCCAGAAGCCCGACTTCAGCGTCGCACGACAGATCTTGTCCGTATTTATCTCCAAGAAATTGGTCGGGTCAGACTCCTAGGTCGCGACGAAGAGGTTGCTGAAGCCCAAAAGGTTCAGCGCTATATGCACCTGCTTGAATTGCGCAATCAAGCCCTGACCCAGCAAGACCACCCTGCGATCGCAGAATACGCCCGTCTGATGGAAGTTCGCGATCGTCTCACTGCAAATCTAGGACATCGTCCTTCCTTAGAACGCTGGGCCAGAGAAGCTGGAATTGAGTTTGTAACCCTCAAGCCCAGTATCTCTGCGGGCAAAGCCGCCTATGCAGAATCTATCGGCTGGTCCATCAGCGAACTGGATCGGGTCATGAAAGAAGGGATGCGGGCCAAAGAACATATGATTCAGGCCAACCTGCGCCTTGTCGTATCGGTTGCCAAAAAATATCAAAACCGTGGCTTAGAACTATTGGATCTGATCCAAGAAGGCACCTTAGGGCTGGAACGTGCCGTCGAAAAATTCGACCCCACCAAAGGCTATCGCTTTAGCACCTACGCCTACTGGTGGATTCGTCAAGGAATTACACGGGCGATCGCCACCCAAAGTCGAACCATCCGCCTGCCCGTCCATATCACGGAAAAACTAAACAAACTCAAAAAAGCCCAACGCAAAATCGCCCAGACCAAAGGTCGGACTCCTACCGTGGATGACCTAGCCCTAGAGTTAGAAACAACCCCAGATCAAATCCGCGAATTACTGTTGCGCGTGCCCCGCTCGATCTCCCTTGAGACCAAGGTGGGTAAAGATAAAGATACCGAACTCGGAGACCTACTGGAAACCGACGATATGTCTCCCGAAGAAAAAATGATGCGGGAATCCTTACACGACGAGTTGCAGGATCTGCTGGCCGAACTCACCAATCGCGAGCGCGATGTGATTCAAATGCGATTTGGGCTCAACGATGGGCAAACCCATTCCCTTGCTGAGATTGGCAAAGTGCTTGAATTATCTCGGGAACGGGTCCGTCAAATCGAGTCCAAAGCACTGCAAAAACTCCGCCAGCCCAAGCGCAGAAGTCGCGTTCGAGATTTCCTGGAATCGTTTGCTTAACTGACTAGATAAAATAAATAATCTCTTAAGAGTCTAGGGGGTTTGGAAGAGGTCTACCTGACTCAAAAGAAAGTTACCATATTGTGGAAGGGCTGTTTGTTGACAACTCTTCCGCAATAAGTATTTAGACCTACTTTAAGGATCGATTGACCCTGGTTCCAAACAAGTTTGTGTGACATGAGATAGGATCGTAGAAAGTTTCATTGGAGGCTCCAGAGCATGGCTCCAAAGAAAAAGCGAGGCATCGCAGGCGATAAAACAATCTGTCTTCCCATCCAGGAGGGGATTAACTACAGCGAATTGGTCGAAAACCGCGACGCATACCGAACATACCTCAACGCAGAAATCGAGCAGCACCCAGAGTTGTTTCCAGAAGGGATAGAGCAAGGCTATCGATTTCATGGACTGGTGAAGTCGTCCCGCCAAGGCATCAAAACCCGACGCATCTATGTGCCAAGCCAGAAAGCAGCCTATCAAATCCGTCCAGATTTCGTGATGCCCTACATGAGCGAACGCACAGAGATCGCATCCAAGACCCTGTATTTGCGCAAACACGGATTGTCCTATGACGGCATCGCTTATGTACTGGGCAACACAGAGATGCATTGGTATCAGTTGTGCCAATCCCTAGGTCGAGTTTCGATTGTCGGAGCAACGCTCAAGCGTGCAACCGGGTGCCCCCCCATCTCAATGCAGACGAGAAGCATACCCGATTCAAAGGTCACAAAGCCTACCTAGCGGTGACCGCCGCCAGTGGCTGTATTTTAGGCAGTCAGTTGTGCAAAAGGGTCGGACATGAAGACTTGAAGTCTGGGTATGGGGTATTTCAAGCGGAGGTTGCCCATCATCTGCCCGACTATGCCCCTCAAACGGTGACCCTGGATGGTTGGGATGCGACCCGCAGCGCTTGGGTGAGTCTGTTTCCTGGCATTGTCTGGATTCTGTGCTTTTTGCATGAAGTCATCAAGCTTAGAGACCTATGTCGTTCTCAGACTCAACTGTGGAAGGAATTACACGAAAAGCTCTGGCATGTCTACCATGGCGCGAGCAAGGGGGCGTTTTCCCAACGGTTGCGACGATTGCTGGAATGGGCCAAGGGGAAGCCACTGCGCGATTCCATTGACCGACGCCTCAAACGGCTCAAGGACAAGTCGCCGCTGTTCCACAGAGCCTATGACTTTCCTGATGCGAGCAGAACCAGTAATGCAGTTGACCGTCCCATGAATTATCTCGACCGTTGTCTGTTTTCGATGCAGTATTTTCATGGGTCTTGGTCTGCCGCAGTGCGCGCGGGACGGGCGATGGCGCTGTTATGGAACTTTCATCCCTTTTGCCGGAAAACCCAGCAGCAGACAGGGTGTCTTTGCCCCTTTGAGCAACTCAATGGTTTTCGCTATCACGATGATTGGCTACGCAATTTCTTGATTGCTGCTTCCCTCAACGGCAGGCGGGCACTGCCTCAAAGACCTCACACAAAATAATGGGGAACTAGGATTGACCTACCCATAAGCAGAATCTGAGCCCGCTTGCAAGCCTCTCAGACTACAAAACACTAATACTTTAAAGTGCTAAGGTAACCTTACGCTGCCAAACAAAATAATCCTTAATACTCGCCTAGAAGTTTTTAAGACAAAATTTTCACCCTAAGTTACAGTCCTAAGCTTGTGGGATCGAGGCTTTGAGAAGGACTCAACCCAGTGGATCGCAGCAATTCATTATGAGAAATATATTCAACAAGGTTTCTTCTTTTTACAGAACGGAGTAATATACAGACACGAAGACAACCCTCCACTTAAGTGGCCGAATGGCAGCACAAGAGCAAAGGGGCTTCCTTAAAATCAAAGTCTCACATTTATAGAGACATTCGTTGTTTTAAGCTATTTTCTTAGGCTAAAGCTAAGTTTTTAGCCTTTGTAGGTGTAGCAGGCAAAATTTAAAACTTTAGATTTGGAGTGAAATTGGCTGGAGGGGAAGGTCCCCAATTGACGTTGAGGGTTTACTGCCATGCAAGCAAATCTATGGCAAATGTTGGTTGCACAATTGGTAGGAACAATTTCCTACTCTGCAACTCATTCAGTTGCTACTAAAGAGAAAGTCCGTGTCAGAGTTCATCATTACCAGTTGGCGGATAAGGGGGTTGAGTTTGTTTGTGAGCCTGCTAATCATGGCTATCAAGTAATGACCGCTCAGAGATCGGGGGTCAAGTGCGGAGATCGCATTGCCTTTCACACCCCATCGGGACACCAAGAATATCGGGTTGCAGATATTGAATACTATTGCGACCCTCCCGATATGTGGATTGCTAAGCTTTGGCCGTATTCATAGTCCTATCCAGCGATGGATTATCGCTTGTACAGTCACTGCATCAATCGCGATCGCACCACAAGCAGGCGTTCGTGTTTGATCAGCTGGCAGACGGCCAAGTAAATAAAGGGTGGAATTGTACTTTGGTATCGTTTCCAAAGACGTCTAGGCTCTTGCAACAGACGATACAGCCATTCCAATCCATATTCTCTGACCCATTGGGGAGCCCTTTTCTGAATCCCTGCATAAACTGGAAACACCCCGCCAAGGCCAATCATAACTCCCTTGAGTCGGCCTTTGTGTCTGGACATCCAAATTTCCTGTTTGGGACAACCTAAAGACACAAACACGATAGGCGCACCGCTTGCGTGAATTTTTTGGATCAGACGGTCATCCTCTTGCAGTGTAAGGGGACGAAAAGGCAGGGGCTCCATCCCCGCGACCTCTAGATTGGGAAAATCCCGCTCTAAATGGCCTCTTATCCGGTTCAGAATTTCTGTTTGGGACCCCACGAAAAATACACTGAGGTTGCGGCGTGAGGCTTCCGTGCAGAGTGCCAAGAAAATATCCATTCCGGCCACTCGATTTTGATGGCGAACGCCTAGAAGCTGCATCATCCACACCAATGGCATCCCGTCTGGCGTCACGAGATCTGCACCCCGAAGCACGCGCATAAATTCAGGATTGCTGTGGGCTTCAACAAGCATGTGCGTGTTTGCGACGCACACAGACTTACTGGCGCGCTCTTGAGCCCATTCCAGCATCACTTCAATCTGGGCATCACAAGGGAGTGCAGTAATGGGGGAGTCAATAATTTCAATGGTTGGGAGAGGGAAAATGGCCAAGGTCAGTCCCCTTCGATCGCTCAGAGTTTACAGATAAGAGAGTCTAAAACTACGATCCGGGTTCAACCCACTTCAGCAATTTGAAACGCTTTAAGTCAAAAAACGCTTAAGCTATATCCCAAGATCGCGGCATCATCAATACCCTTGCTGTTTCCGATCTCATGCGCTACCGCAGCATGATTCCCCCAGAAATGATGTCTCAGCAACCCCCCATACCTTTCTAACAGATATCTCCTCACTTAGCTTTATGAAAAGTTAAGGTTTAAAGTCTGTTTTTTGTTGAATTTCAACTTTCCATAGGCTTAAATTCCAACTTTTATCGTAAAAAGCTGTAAATGAAAAGCCTTGACATCCCTAAGGTCAAGAGTACCCAACTCAGCTCTAAAAATTTCTATCGGTAAAAAGTTCTCAATGTTATTTCACTTCAGGGAATAACGCGATTTTGCCAAAAACCTCTGAAATCCCCCTTTCTATCAGGAAAATAGCCTTTCGATACCCATCGCTGCGTACATAACTCTCAACAAACTTTCCTTCTTGCCAATATCATGAATATTGTGTATTATTCTCAATAAGCTGATTCTATTGAGAAATCATGGCAATCTATACTGCAAATGCGCTAAAAGCCGAACTCAATGAACGCGGATGGCGACTTACCCCCCAGCGAGAGATTATTCTGAACCTTTTTCAGAATTTGCCTGAAGGCAATCATTTGAGTGCTGAAGATTTATGCAACAAACTTCAAGAGCAAGGCGATCCGATCAGTCTCTCGACTATTTATCGAACCGTTAAGTTAATGGCTCGGATGGGAATTCTACGCGAACTTGAATTTGCTGAAGGCCATAAACACTACGAAATTAATCAACCCTATCCTTACCATCACCATCATTTGATTTGTGTGAAATGTAATAAAACCATTGAATTCAAAAGCGACTCTATCCTTAAAATTGGCGCAAAAACCTCTGAAAAAGAAGGATTTCATCTTTTGGACTGCCAGCTCCTTATTCATGCAATTTGCCCAACCTGTCAGCGATCGCTCTTCCCCAATTAACGAAATTTTGGGGACAGTTTTAAAATTTGTAAATTTTCTCGGTTAGAACTTGATGGCTCGTCACCGTTCAAAGTCTGATTTGCTCGCTAAAGTCTGCCCCGTTTGCGATCGTCCGTTTACTTGGCGTAAAAAATGGGCCGATTGCTGGGAAGAGGTCAAATATTGTTCGGAGCGTTGTCGCAGGCGTCGAGTTTCAAAAACCTTGGACGATCTGACTTCTTTTTAAGAACGTCTCTATCCCAATAGCACCCTGGTGGATGGATTTTCGTCCCAGCATTCCCAGAGCAACGGTTCCGCTGGGACCACTGGTCAACCGTGAAAACCGAGATGATGCGTTAACAAAGATTGTTGAGCTGGTTATACCAGAGATGAATTGTTGGCTCTCGCGGTAAGCTTCTGTGACCAACCCATCGGCATGTCCGCTGCTGTGGCAATTAATCCACTGAATGCCCTCACTAATAGAATCCACAATCTTAAAGGCTACGGTTTTGTTGAGATAGGGCTGAGACCATTCTGAGGATTCAACCATCGTCAGATCGGGGAATTCAGCCGCCAGGGTTTCATCGCCCTTGAGGACAAACCCTTTTTCCCGTAGGTGGTTAAACAAGACATTGAGTAACGAGAAGTTGATATTGGGTGTGATGAGCACTTTTTCGATCGCATTGACTGCATCTGGTAAGCCCGTATGACTATCCAGAATAATGCTACGGACGAGATCGCTACTGCCAGAGGTTGACCAGAATAAATAACAATTTCCCATGACGGGTGTTAATGCTGGAACAGTCCTTTGTTTGACAATGTCCTGAATAAAACTGGGTCGTCCATAGGGAACAACCAAGTTAATCGGCAAATCGCTGGCAATGAGATCTTTCGAGGTCACAGAGCGATCGCTGGCAAAACTGTAAAAACATTGTGGGTCAATCGTTCCCTTTTTCAGGATTGTATCCAGCATATTGCCCCACAACTGATGGGTATGAGTATTTTCAGCATTGCCGCGAATCAATAGACTGTTGCCCGTCTTAAGGCATAAACTAGCCAAAAGAATCGGGAATTCCGGCAAGAACTCATAGAGTCCGCAAACCACTCCTTGAGGTAAAACCCGAAAGCCGCTCAGACTATACAGCGAATTGGCTACCGTCCCACTGCGAATCTGTAAAGGATCCGGTAGTCCAATTAATAACTCAATAAATTGACGAACAATAGATAATCGTTCGGGTGTCAGCTTGAGCCACTGTAATGCCAGATCGGCAACCGCCAAGTCTCTTACGGTTTCTAAATCTAGCGTATTGGCCTCTAGAATAGTGTCCTTTTGAGCTTGTAAGGTACTCAGCAGTTCCTTAAGGACTAAATTCCTGGCCTGGACAGGGGTTTGGGCAAGATTAGCCGAGGCTTGATGGGCCCGATCGATCAGGTCTTTCAGATTTAAAGGCTGAAAATCATTCATTATTACCGTATTACCGTCGATAATTACTGAGCCAGACTAGCAATGCCAGAAAACAAACAATCCCTGCTCCAATCCATAACATATCAGGGAAGGTTGGCCATCTAGAAAAACCCCTTGTTACGTACAGAATCAAAACCAACAACCCCGTCGATCCTCCTGCTATCCAGAAACAGCCATTTGCCTTGGCTAAAGGCTTAATGGGGATCCACTCTTGTCCGGTCCAGTACCATCCTTGCTTGTAAGGATATACACTCGAAAGTTGCTCTAGGGTATATCCATCAGGACGAATCACAAAGATGTGATTGCATTGACTACAGCCCAAGGCTTCCGTCAAAACAATCGGACGTAATTGTCCTTGCTTTTTACAGGGGCAGGGATAGTTGCAGTCCTGCTCGATTTTACAGACTTTGGCTTTAGAGACCACGGTTGTAATAACTATAAAAACACCGCCCATATATGCAGGAGAGAGTTCTCTGAACTTAGCCTACAATAATGGGCGGTACTCAAGACCAATACAACAAAAGGGTTACAGCAACTGGATATTGGAGAACACAAAGTCCTGAGTGACGGTTCCGTTTTCAGCTTCTGTTTGGATTGCACGACGGTTTAGGATCCAGTACGCTCCAATCTTTTCGTAAGTATCTTCAAAAAGGCTTTTGCCACCTTTTTGGGCCTGGGTTTGAGGATCGTGATAGACGGAATCATAGCGGTGGGACAGATAACCTTCGCCCGTATCTTGGGAACTAAAGGTGTTGATGGTGACCACTACACCGTGAATATGTCGATGCACGAGGCATACTTCATTGTTGCGGAGTTTGTAGTAATCGCCTTCAGCCTTACCGCCCATTAGAATTTCAACTGCGCCTGTTTCATCAGTCTTTCCATAGCTAAAGGTATTTTTGCTATGGGTATCTTCAAAACTACGGCGCACTCGATGAATAGACGTTTCCCACAGTTGTCCGTGAATTGCCTTTTGGGCTTCTTCATCTTCAACGTTCAGGACCTCTGCTTTAAGGTCAGATGAAACGCGCGCTTGTCCCGTAAAAACCTTGCCATCTTGGGTATAGGTAATGTCTGCGGAATAGCCAGGGAATTGAGGATCCCATGTGTATCGATTCTCATAGGCAGCCTGGAAAAGATCCTGGGCTGAAATTTGAACTGCGGTCATGAGCGGCTCCTGCTAGTGATGAAGTGATGTGGGTTCAGCGGAGACTAACCGCCTAAATTACCCATTGATTTCTTGAAGAAGGTCCCTTTTGAAGCCAAACATTGTTGTAGTAAAGGGTCGATCGCATCGACGGTGTTGGAAACAACCTTTGCTCGAGCTAATTGACTTTCTTCT
>JAAURS010000432.1 GCA_012032135.1 Acaryochloridaceae cyanobacterium RU_4_10
TCGATCTATCGGGGTGAGGTGACCAATTGGCAGGAAGTGGGTGGCCCCCGATTTAGACATCCTTCCGTATTCGCGTCCGTTGAGTGCGGATGGCACGGCTGAATTTTTTGTGAAAGCGATTCTTCAAGAGCGAGGATTTGGTCAAACCGTGGAGTTTATTTACACCACAACCCAAGCGCTGCGAGTGCTTGCCAATACCCCCGGTGCAATTTACTATGCATCTGCCTCGGAGATTGTGCCTCAATGCACAGTCAAAGCTTTATCCGTAGGGTCTCAGGTCGGCAATCTGGTTTCGGCTTACCAACCGCCCGCCATTCCCGCCCAACAATGTCCAGAGAAACGAAATCAGGCTAATATTCAAGCCTTCCAAACCGGGCAATATCCCCTGACCCGTCTCCTATACGTTGTCCTCAATCGAAATGGCCGCGCGGAGGAAGCGGCAGGAGAAGCCTATGCTAACTTTCTGCTCACAGCGCAAGGGCAGGAGCTGATCCGAAGCGCTGGATTCGTTGCCATTCGCTAAATTGAGCTTATTTTGTGAATTTAACTGGACCCGATCGAAAAAGCACGTTATTATTTCTTATCCTTAAATGCGTTTCAACCCGTTTCATAAAATTAAAACTAGGGTTTAGGTATGATTCAGCCTCTATATCATCGAAATGATGAGGACGACGTTCCCGCCAATTCTGAGGCAGATAATGTTGGCGCGCTGGGCCAGCCCCCAATCGGAGCGCTAAGTCCAAACCTTGGGTGGAACCGTCCCTTCCTTCGTTTTTAGAAGAGGCTCAACAGACGCGCGAGTCAGGGTTTACGGACTATTCCTTTGTAACGGAAATGGAAGAGCCCAAAGATAGCGGTCCTGTCTATGATGAAGAAAAACCAGGCCAATTAATCTCTCCAAGCCAAGAGTCAGAATGGCTGACGTCTCCGCTTCCAGCAGATAGAATGAACGGTCGAGATTTTTCGAGACAGGTTGACGAACGATTGGGGTTCAAGGTGAACACCCTAGCCATTTCGATCGCAATGCTGCCTGTGTTAGCGGTGGGGACAGCAACCTATGTCCTGGGCAGGCAGGTCATAGACGCGCAAATTCAACAACTCGAACAAGCTCAACCCAACAACCCAAACAAGTCCCAAAGCGAACGCAGTCGTCTGGACCAGCTCCTTGCGATTCTATTGATGGGGTCTGGCTGTACGGCTTTGCTGTCTGGCGTTCTGGCGGCTTTTGGGGCAAATCGGTTGTTGAAGGCCACCCTGGCTTCGGCTAAGACCGATCTCGAACAGCAGTCCCAGCACGATCGGGAACGGCGATCGCAGCGATTAGCCGTTGCAGCAACTCGGATGCGCGCTGCGCCTGAAACGGAAAATATTCTTAACATCACGGTTGATACCGTTCGGGAAATCGTTCCCTGCGATCGCGCAGTCGTCTACCGTTCGACAACAACTTACGGTTGACAGTTGTGGCCGAATCCGTCGCGCGGGGGTGTACGGCAACGCTAGGGGAGGTCGTCAGTTCCAGTTACTTTGTTGCAAAGTCTTTTGAACCTTCCGACCATGATGTGCGGGTCATTGAAAATATCTACGAGGCTGGGTTGTCTGGCCCGGACATTGCCTTTTTCGATGCCCTTGGCATTAAAGCCCTGATGAGCGTTCCCCTTTTTGCGAACGGCCACCCCTACGGTTTTTTGGTCGTGCAGGAATGTTCTTTTCCGATCCCTCGGGTCTGGTCGCAAGCGGAAAAAGAAGTCATGACCCAACTGTCCGTGCAAGCTAGTTTGGCGCTGGATAGCGTTCGACTGCTGTCAGACTGTGTGGCACTCCAATCCCAACTCGATCGTGATCGGGACAAGGCAGAGATTTACCAACAAATTGTGGCCGTCCTGCAAGAGAGTCAGGCGAATATTGGGGACCCACTCTCAGCCAAAGCCTTTCCCGACATCGAAAGTATTGCTGCGGTAGCCGATCGCCTTCAGGAGGCAGCAGACTCCTCTCGGAACATTGCGACCAAGGCCCAAAAAGCCGAACTCCAATTGCACGATGTGTCCCTGGCGATGCAAGAGGGACACGATCGCGTGAATCAAACGGTGGATCTGATGGCTGAAATTCAGGAAATCGTAACGGGCTCTACCTTCAAGCTCAAAAATCTCTGCCAGATCTGCCCAAAAAATTTCCCAGGTTATCGCTCAGATGAACGAACTGGCCGTAGAAATGAGACATCAAGCCATTAATGCTTCGATTGCTTCGGGTCAATTTAGAGATCGAGAGCAAGGCGAAATTGTTGCCCTTGCAGAAGCTGTGCTCTCCTTTACGGAGCAATTAAAAGCTGCCACCACCGATATTAAGCCTTTGGTGACGGCCATTGAAACGGATATCAGTTCGGTGGGCGATGCAATGGAGGTGGGGGCGGAACATGCCATTGTGGGGACCGAACTGATTAAGGAAACCCGACACAAGCTGAATCAGCTTTCCAGTGTCAGTGGCAACCTCTCTAGTCTCATTTCTCGGATGGTTGAAGCGAGTCCCATGCAGTCGCAGACGCTCGCCCATGCCAGCCAAACCATGCAGGGCGTTGTCAACCTAACCGCGATCGCCTTAGGTCAATCGACAGAACTGTCCGAACTGTTCGACAAACTTGAAGCTACCGTGCCGGAATTGTAGAAGTGTCCCTATGATGTTGCCTGATTTCAATCGCCAGGATGAGAACCGCCAGCGCGTGCTTCAAGATACGATCGCACGATCGCGGCAAATTGGTCACGGATTGATCGAACTGCGGAGTGCTAAAGACGATTGCAATTCTTCAGCCCAGTTAATTGGAATCATTGAGGCCCTTCATACCCTCAAAAGCGGTGTCGCCTATCTCGATTTGCCAGGAATTGAACTTCTCGCCCATCGCCTGGAAGGTAACGTGCGATCGCTGTGGGAACTGAAAGCTCCCTTCGAGCCAGAGTGCCTAGCGCGACTGATCGACATTCATGTCATCTTAGATAGCCTTCTGTTTGGCTGCGCTCAGGAAGAACGGGTTTCTGTGGCAGGTGCTCTGGCCAGCACGCAACCGTTGTTTGCTCAACTGGAATCTCAGCTCGGTCAGATCGCGGGTATCAGAGTTGCGACCTTTAAATCCGTCGAGTCAGACAGAACGGTCCTTCAACTCGCCCTCCGTGCCGAATTGCCACAGGT